>JANLUG010000407.1:0-4295 GCA_031363335.1 Gammaproteobacteria bacterium | reverse complement strand
GTGTTCGGCATAGAGGATGAGGGAGACATCCATCACGCGTTGATGCAGTTCGCTCGGACTCTTGTCGTGCAATAGATGCAGGAAATGCCCTGCAAGCGAGTCCTCGTTGGTTTCCGTTTCGATGCGAACGCCGTCGTGACTGAAGCGATACCAGTAGTTGATGATCCCGGGCAGCGTCGACAGGAGACGGTCTGCGATATCCTGTTGCTGGCTGAAGTCTGCTTCCGGCTCGACGTTGCCGAGGAACGAACAACCGGTTCTCATCACATCCATAGGATGTGTGGATTTGGGAACTCTCTCGAGTACATCTTTCACCGATTTCGGCAGCACGCGGAGCTTCTTGAGCTTCGCTTTGTACGCGTCGAGCTGCTTCTTGTTCGGCAGTTCACCGTAGAGGATCAGGAACGCGACCTCTTCGAACGTTGCACCTTCGGCGAGCTCAGAGATGTCATAGCCGCGATAGGTAAGACCAGTGCCCGTCTTACCGACGGTGCACAACGCAGTCTGGCCGGCACTCTGGCCACGCAAGCCCGCTCCACTCAGCTTCTTCCCCTCCGCCATTTACAGTGCCTCCCTCGACTCTTCGTTTTTGAACAACTCATCGAGCTTGCGCTCGTAGTCGTGATACCCGAGAAAATCGTACAGATCCATGCGCGTCTGCATCGCGGCGACGACGTTCTTCTGCGTTCCATCGGTGCGGATCGCGCGATAGACGTTCAACGCCGCCTGGCTCATCGCTCTGAAGGCCGACAACGGATACAACGCCATCGCGATTCCGGCACCGCCCAATTCCTCGGTCGTGAACAACGGTGTTTGTCCAAATTCGGTGATGTTCGCAAGCACCGGGACATTTACTGCCGCCACGACACGTTCGTACATCTTCAGATCGGTCATCGCTTCAGCGAAGATCGCGTCGGCCCCTGCTTCCACGAAAGCCGAAACGCGCTCCAACACGGCGTCGAAACCGTCGACCGCCAACGCGTCGGTGCGCGCCATTACGATGAACTCGGGATCGAGCTTCGCATCGACCGCCGCCTTGATGCGATCCGTCATTTCGCTGGTCGGAACAATCGCCTTGTTGGGGCGATGGCCGCAACGCTTCTGCGCCACCTGATCTTCGATGTGGACCGCCGCGGCGCCGGCACGCATCATCGCCTTGATTGAGCGCGCGATGTTGAACGCGCCACCCCAGCCGGTATCGATGTCGACGAGCAGCGGCAGACTGGATGCGCCGGTGATTCGGCGCACGTCTTCGAGCACGTCGTCGAGCGAGGTCATGCCAAGATCGGGTAGTCCGAAAGACGCGTTGGCCACCCCGGCGCCAGACAGATAGAGCGACTTATAGCCGACGCGTTCGGCGAGCATCGCGGAGTAGGCGTTGATCGCGCCGACCACCTGCAGTGGCCGCTCCGCCGCAATGGCATCGCGCAATCGACGCCCCGCGCTGGCTTGATTCGTCATTCGTCTGATTCTCCGTAGCTGATTGTCGTGCACACCTGATGAATCGCTCGGGGCGCAAGTAGGGTGACGCATTGAACGCTCCGCCGGGTTCTCCGACCCTGTCGGGAGCGGTGCCCATGATACGCTAAGTGCAAATCGGGTTTGCGATCGAACGGAAGAATCCAGCGCGCAAATCCCGGATCGACCAGGCATCTCTTTCGAATGAATCGAGTCGCTCTCCCCTATCACGCCGATTCGGTCGCGCTCTTTGAACGCCTGCGCGACCTTCCGCAAGCGGTCTTCCTCCACGGCAGCGATCGCGGTTCACCCGCAGCGCGCTACGACATCATGGCGGCAGAACCGGTTCGAGAAGTCGTTTATGAGAACGATGTGCTTCGCGTTGGCAACGCATCGATTGCGACTTCGAGCCCGTTCGAAACGCTGCGAACCCATTTTTCCGGGAACGCCGAGGCACCGGCGGCGCACTTTCGCAGCGGATTCATTGGCTATTTCGGTTACGGCTTGCAGCACACGCTGGAGCGATTGCCAGCGAGCCCTCCGGACACCACCGGACTGCCCACTCTCTGCGGCGGCGATTACGTCTGGTCGGTCGTCACCGATCACGTAACGCAAACCACAGAGCTTTGGCACGAGCCGGACGCCTCGGCATCCGATATTGCGAAGATCCTGAGCCGACTGGTGAGCGACCCGGCACCCTCGATCGGAGAATTTTCCATCGGCCGGCGCTTCACATCATCCACGAGCGACAGCGACTATCTGGACGCATTCAACACGATCAAGCACTACCTCACCGCAGGAGAGTGCTACCAGGTCAATCTCGCTCGCCACTACGTCACGTCGTTGCGAGGCGAACGAAGTCATGCGAGTTGGTCGGCGTATCGCCGCCTCGTCGATGTGCAGCCGGCGCCATTCGGCGCGTACCTCACAACACGCTACGGCGACGTGGTCTGCCTTTCCCCCGAACGCTTCGTCCAGCACATCGGCGATCGCATCGAGACATCACCCATAAAGGGAACGACGCCGCGCCACCGCGACGCGCTCCGAGATCGCGCATCGCGCGAACAGCTGTGCGGCAGCGCTAAGGATCGGGCCGAGAACCTGATGATCGTCGATCTGTTGAGGAACGATCTCGGTCGAATCTGCCGGCCGGGGAGCGTTCGCGTCAGTGATTTGTTCCGCGTCGAAACGTTCGCCAACGTACATCACATGATCAGCACGATCCGCGGCGAAACTAGGGCGGGTGTCGATGCGTGGGGGGTGCTGGCCGCAGTGTTCCCCGGCGGTTCCATCACCGGTGCACCGAAGGTCCGCGCAATGCAGATCATCAACGAGTTGGAGCCGGTCGCTCGTTCTGTTTACTGCGGGAGCATCGGCTACGTAGATCGAAGCGGCGCGATGGACACGAACATCGCGATCCGCACGCTCGCCTTCACGCCGACGGGCGTGCACTGCTGGGGTGGTGGGGCGGTGGTGGCCGACTCCGTCGCGTCGCTCGAAGTCGCCGAAATCGAACACAAGATCGGGCGCCTGCTTCAGGCGACTGCCGGCTTGGGCACGAGCAGACTCTGCAGCGCTTCATAGCTGTCGGCGCGCGGAAACTGCGGATACTCCGATGCGACCGACGGCGGACAACAGTAGAAAAAGCCCGCATCGGCCTGATCCAGCATCGGAATGTCGTTGTATGAGTCGCCGGCTGCGAGGACTCGATAGCGCAGCGATTGAAACGCCTTGACGGACTGCCGCTTCGGATCGGGTTGCCGAATCCGATAGCCTTCGATCCTGCCGCGCACGACTTCGAGCCGATGACACAGCAACAACGGCCATCCGAGCTTCGCCATCATGGGCTGCGCGAATTCATAGAACGTATCGGAGACGATCGCTACCTGGAACCGGGCGCGAGCCCATCGCAGGAAATTCAGCGCGCCCGGCAGCGGCTCGAGGGTTTCTATTACGGAGTGGATGGTCGCGAGATCGATTCCTTGGGCATCGAGAATCCCGAGTCGGAGCCGCATCAGATCGTCATAAACCGGGATGTCGCGGGTGGTCTTTCGGAGCGCTTCGATCCCGGTCCTTTCCGCGACGCCGATCCAGATTTCCGGAATCAGCACGCCTTCCAGATCGAGGCACAAAACGTCCATTGAGGCTCCAACGTTGTACGGGAAACCGCTCCCGTTCTACAAACCAGCGGCGATGTTAGACGACGGTTTCATCGTTGTAAGCATAGAAGTACAAAGTATTTTTGGGGCTCGAAAGAGGTTGTTAGGCTCGCCCCCAACATCAAAAGAAAAGAGTTCGACATGGCCAGCCGGTCGATCGAAACGAAGGCCCTAGAAAGCCTCATCGAAGCCACACCAGAGTCCGTCATTGCGGATGCATTCGACCGATTTTCGGCCGATCAGATCGCGGTTTCGTTCAGCGGTGCAGAGGATGTCGTGCTGATCGACATCGCCACGAAAATCCGTCCCGACGTGCAGGTGTTCTCGCTGGATACGGGACGCCTGCATCCGGAGACTTACCGGTTCATCGAGCGCGTTCGCGATCACTACAACATTCGCATCGATCTGCTCATGCCCGATGCGCAGGACATACAGGATCTGGTAAGCCGCAAAGGTCTATTCAGCTTCTATCGGGATGGGCATCAGGAATGCTGCTCGATCCGCAAGATCAAGCCGCTGCGCCGGCACCTCGGCCACCTCGATGCGTGGATTACAGGTCAACGCCGCGACCAGAGTGTCACGCGCACCGACGTGCCCGTTGAGCAGGACGACGCAGCGTTTTCGACGATTGCTCATCGCATCGTCAAATTCAATCCGCTGGCAGGTTGGACCTCCGCG
>JANLUG010000323.1:0-1967 GCA_031363335.1 Gammaproteobacteria bacterium | reverse complement strand
GGCGCCATGGTGGGCGCCGTTGGGCGCGCCCCGGGCCGGCTCGCGGGTGCCCGGCGCGACAAGCCCCCACCTCCACCGGGATTCGAAGCGCCAAACAGCCGACTCCATCGATGACGCGTCGCGTCATGTTCCCGCCGCTGCACGGCAGCGTCCTACGCCGCATTGCGTCGCCGTCAGAACCTTGACGTAGCCGACGCACCCGTCGCGAGCCTGCGTATCTCGTTGTTTTGCATCACATGTCGCGTGCATGTGCCGTGGTGTTGACGCCATGGCATGACGCTTGCGCTGGGATACCGGCGTAACTGCACCGTCGGGGACGAAGGCGCTGCTCCCGGCGCCAGAAAAACGTGATGAAACAGCACCCGAGCCCGCCTCGCGTGACGCCGTGTGACTACGGTCACGTCAACAATCCGGCGAAGCAGACCCCGTTAACGGTTTTCGCAGGCGGTATCGCTAACGTATTGATTGGTTTACGGATCGATCCGAATTTGGACATGGATTTCCATGCTCGCTGCAGCCGCGTGCCGATGCGTAGATTTGACGCTTTGCGGCACTCGTGTGTCGGTGTCGCGTTAATGGCGTGGGCCGCCTCTGCAATGGCTGTTGGAACCGGAGCCGGCGGACGCATCGACAGCGTCGCGCAGATGACGTTCGACATCGGCGGCGTCGCGCAGCCTTCGGTCACCAGCAATACGGTCAGCGTCGTCGTCGACGAAGTGCTGGATGCGATCGTCATCGACCAGGACGCGGCGCCGGTTTCGGCGGCGAACGGCGCGATCTCGGTGCCGCTGTCGTTCAGCGTGGCCAACACCGGCAACGGCAGCGAACCGTTCCGCCTGGTGGTCGACACGGCCATCTCCGGCGACAACTTCGACCCCACCGGTGCCGCGATCTATGTCGAGAGCAACGCCACTCCGGGTCTGCAGATCGGTCCCGGTGGCGACACGGCATACGTTGCAGGAACTAACGACCCCGTACTGGCGCACGACACCAGCGTGACGGTTTACGTCGCGTCGAACATACCCGTCGGGCTTGCCCAAGGCGCATTGGGACGCGCGGCGTTGCGCGCGGTGCCGCGCACGGTGTTCGTCGAAACGGGCACGGACGACCCGGTGAATCCGGCATTTCCGTCGCCCGGTGCTGCATATCCGGGAGCGGGCGACGCGGCGGTCGGCGGCGGCAACACGATCGCGATCGTCGGCACGACGTTTGCGAGCAGTGCGCTGCGGTTGCGCGCGGAAGGCACGTACCGGATCGATGCGGGCGTGGTGACCTTGAACAAAGTGGTCACGTCGGTCATCGACCCGACGGGCGGGAATCGGCTCGTACCGGGTGCGGTGCTGCATTACCAGATCAACCTCGGCGTGACGGGCTCGAGCACGGCGCAAAGTCTCGTCGTTCGCGATCCGTTGCCGACGGATCTCGCGTATGTGGCCGCGAGTCTTGCGGTCTCTTCACTTCCGCCCGGGCAGCAGGTCGACGACGACTTCGCGCCGGTCGGTTCGGACAACACCGGTTTCGACGGTGCCAACAACACCGTCGTGGTGACGCTCGGCGATGTCGTATCCGGCGCGCCGGTCGTCATCTCATTCAACGCAACCATTAAGTAATCCCATCAAGCAATCCCTTGGAGGAAGCCATGAAAGCAGTAGTCAGAAGTTTGCAGTTCGTAACGGTGCTGGCGTGTGTCGGCTGGATCGCGCCGGCGTTCGCCGACGTCAAGTTGACCACCACGGTGCAGAAGATGGAGCGCGTCGCGGCGCCCGACGGTTCCGTCGGTTCGCGTCTCGTGCCCGCAGAGAAGGTGATTCCCGGCGACGACGTGCGCTACACCATCACGTTCGTCAACGACGGCAAAGCCGCGGCAGATGCGGGCTCGGTCGTCATCACGAATCCGGTGCCGGAAAACACCCAATACATCGCCGACTCCGCGTTCGGTTCCGGTACGACGATCCAGTTCTCCGTCG
>JANLUG010000304.1:0-1906 GCA_031363335.1 Gammaproteobacteria bacterium | reverse complement strand
ACTCGGATTCGCGCGAACCGGATTATGCGCGTGCCGTGGAGTAGCCGAATGTTCGCCTTTCTCGGCATCGGCGTTGCGACACTGGCGTTGGGGCCGCTTTCGCGGTCTTACTTCGCAGACGCGGCAACGTCGATCGCCCCTACCGGGTTGCCGTCGATCGCGGGTTGTCGGTCGCTGCAGGGATGGGTCAGCGAGTGGTCGCCGAAATTCGTCGCGCCGGACTATGTCGTTGCCGAGAGCTATCAGTGCGCCGGATATCGGCTGCACGTCAGCGTCGCTCAATACGTGGACCAACATCAGGGCAAGGAGGCGGTCGGTGAATTCAACAGCGTCATTCCGCGGAGTTGGTGGAACTACACCACTCGCACGCGTCGTGAGGCCGGTGAAGCGTTGGAGGTCGATGAATATCGGGTCGAGTTACCGCCGACCCGTCTGACCATCTGGAACTGGTACGCGGTCGGCGTAAGACCGACATCTGCAGGGCTCGAGGTAAAAATGCTCGAGGCGCTGAATGCGATGCGTTTGCACGCGACGGCGACGACGAACCTCACGGTCGCGGTGGAGGCGGATCAGGGCTTCGATCCGGCACCTGCGTTGAGAGAGGATGCAACGGCAATTTGGGCATGGTTCACGGCTGCAATGACTGGAGCGGGCGGGTAAAGCAATGTGCGGTATTACTGGAATCGTCGATCTTCGAATGCGTCGTCCGATCGACACGACGCTGCTGGAGCGGATGAACGGAACGCTCAGTCACCGTGGCCCGGACGGAGACGGTTTCCATATAGAACCGGGTGTGGGCTTCGGGCACCGACGCTTGTCGATCATCGATCTGGAAGGCGGCAAACAGCCGCTGTACAACGAAGACCATTCGGTCGTCGTGACCTACAACGGCGAGATCTACAACTTCCAGGAACTCGAAGTCGAGCTGCGCGCGCGCGGCCACGTGTTCCGCACGCGCTGCGATACAGAGGTCATCGTGCATGCGTGGGAGGAGTGGGGCGAGCGTTGTCTCGACCGCTTCAACGGCATGTTCGCGTTCGCTATCTGGGACAGGAATCGCGAAACGTTGTTTCTCGCGCGCGATCGCCTGGGGGTCAAGCCGCTTTACTACACGTTGCTCGACGACGGGCATCTGCTGTTTGCATCGGAACTCAAGGCGTTGATGGCTTCACCGGCGGTGCCGCGCCGGATCGATCCGACCGCGATCGAAGACTACTTCGCGTTCAGTTACATACCGGATCCGAAGACGATCTTCCGCGGCGTGCACAAACTCGAGCCGGGTCATCGCATCGTCGTCAAACGCGGCGCCGCCGCGACGCTCAAGCCCGAGCAGTATTGGGATGTGCCGCTCGACCGGCCGTCGGATGCAACTGCGAATGGAGGCAGTTCCACTTCGGTTGCGGTTGCGGTTGCGGATGCGCTGCGCGCAGCGGTCGCACGTCGACTGGTCGCCGACGTTCCGCTGGGTGCGTTTCTGTCCGGCGGAATCGACTCGAGCGCGGTCGTTGCGATGATGCGCGACATCGGCGTCGATCATCTGCTGACGTGTTCGATCGGATTCAACGAGCCTCGCTACGATGAATCGCGCTATGCCCAGCTCGTGGCGGATCAGAATCGGACCGATCACAAAGTCGAGTTCGTGGAAGCGTCGGACTATGGACTGCTGGAGCGCCTCGCATCCATTTACGACGAGCCGTTTGCCGATAGCTCGGCGATTCCTACCTACTACGTCGCGAAGCTGACGCGGCAGCATGTCACCGTGGCCCTTTCGGGCGATGGCGGCGACGAGCTGTTCGCCGGCTACGTGCGCTATCGGGCCGTGCGGGCCGCGGGCTGGTTCGATCGTTTGCCGCGCGCGGCGCGGCGGCTGTTGGGGCACCGCTCGCTGCAGGCGCTGAGCCGCGGC
>JANLUG010000038.1:0-1788 GCA_031363335.1 Gammaproteobacteria bacterium | reverse complement strand
AGCGCGAGATCATCCGCAGTGAGTGCCTGACCGATGCTGGCTTTCCACTGCGTCGCAAGGTCTGCGATCGCGGTGCGCGCCTGCGCATACGAAGAATCGACATCGAGCACGCGCCGATATCCGGCGACAACTGCAGCGAGGCTCTGATTCGGATCGCCGCGCAACGACTCGGCCTGCCGCCACGCGTTCAGCAGCGCCGGCTTTTCCGTGAGACCGGTTGCGATCATGACCTTCGCGATCGCGTTGTCGCGATTCCATGGGTACAGGTAGCTCCACACACCCGTCGCGGAAATGACGAACAGCATCACCCATGGCCACACACGCTGACGCGGTCGCGGCTGCTTTGGACGCTGATCGGGCTCCGCGCGAATCGACCGCCCGTCGCGCAGTACCGGCATCGATACGCTGTCGCCGATCGCGCGGATCTCTGCGGTGTTGACGACCTCGGTCTTGATGACCGTGTTTGGAACCATTCCGGCCGCGCGCACGCCGTCGAGCGCGTC
The DNA here is from genome assembly GCA_031363335.1 of Gammaproteobacteria bacterium. Classification (GTDB taxonomy): domain Bacteria; phylum Pseudomonadota; class Gammaproteobacteria; order Pseudomonadales; family Azotimanducaceae; genus DATJGR01. The sequence goes on along the minus strand of JANLUG010000038.1, from coordinate 1,285 downwards.
GATGACCTCCGCACCGGTTTGAAAACGCGCCTCCGGTTTTTTCGCGAGAAACCGATCGACGACGCTCTGCATGGCGCTCAAATGTCCAGGCAACCGCGGCACCGGATCCTGCAGGTGGCGAATGCCGACGGCTACCGCGGAGTCGGCCTTGAACGGAACCTCACCGGTGAGCATCCGGAAAAACACCACACCGAGGCTGTAGATGTCGGAGCGGCCATCGAGAGCCCTCCCCGAGGCTTGCTCCGGACTCATGTATTGCGGCGTGCCAACGACTGTACCGTGGCGCGTTATGCTGGCGCCGCTGCTGATCACGCGTGCCACTCCGAAGTCGGACAGCACCGCCGAACCGTCTTCGCGGAACAGAATATTTTCGGGTTTGATATCCCGATGCACGAAGCCTTTTGCGTGGGCGTTGTCGAGGCCGCGCGCGATGTCCTTCACGACGGAGATCGCGGCTTGCATGTGCAGCCCGCGCTTGAGGCGCCGGTTCAGGTCGCCGCCGCGCAGATACTCCATCACGAGGTAGTAGCACTGGTCGTTCACGCCGGCATCGTGGACCTGCACGATGTTCGGATGACTCAGCTGGGCGATGATGCGCGCTTCGCGCACAAAACGTTTTCCAAAGCTCGGATCGGCCGTGTATTCAGGCGAGACCACTTTGATTGCAACGAGCCGGCCGAATTTTTTTTGAACGGCCAGATAGACGCGTGCCATGCCGCCGCGACCGATCTCGCGCTCGATGCTGTACCCCGGAATCTCCAGTCGCGCTTCAGCCATTGGATCGAAGCGGACGTACTTCGCCTTCCACGAGGTGTCCGAGCACGATATGCGCGGCGGGAACGTACAGCGTTCCATCGAGACTCGCGGCAGGCCCACGACCATGCGCGAGTCCATTGATGCAGGTGTTGGCCTGGAACATCCAGTCGCGCCCGTCGATTGCGATGCGGCAACTCTTCACGGCCACCAGCGGTTGTGCCAGCACGAGCGTGCCGTCGCGCCACTGCTGGAATTCGGCTTGCCCATCGGCCGTCCGCTTTACGCCGAAGCCGTGCATTTTGTTGTGTTCGAAATTACCTTCGTATACGGTGCCGTCTCGCCAGTAGAACACGCCCAGCCCCTCACGAGCGTCGTTGGCAAATGTGCCGACGTAGCGATTGCCGTTAGGCCACTCGAACGCGCCGACACCGCTCTTCTTTCCGGCGACGAAGTTGCCTTCGTAGCGGCGACCATCCGGCCAGAAGAACTTGCCCGGTCCTTGCAGCTGATCGCCCTCGAACTTGCCCTC
>JANLUG010000276.1:0-2512 GCA_031363335.1 Gammaproteobacteria bacterium | reverse complement strand
ACGCTGCCGCCGAATCCCGCTCCGGTCATGCGCGCGCCGTAACAGCCGGTTTGCGCTTCCAGCAGGTCCGCCAACGCATCGAGTTCCGCGCAACTGACCTCGTAGTCGTCCCGCAGCGAGGCGTGGCTTTCAGAAAGCAGGCGTCCGAGCGCGGGCCAGTCGCGCGACTCCAGCGCGACTGCCGCGCGGCCCACGCGGGCCGATTCACCGATCACGTGTCGTGCGCGACGGCGTACCGTGGAATCCTCGATGCGCGCCTGACGTTTCGCGAACGTCGCGGTATCGACGCGCGCCAGCACCGCGTGATCGACCTGCAACGCGATTGCCGCCGCGCGAGTTTCGATCAGGCGGGCGTTGTACGCCGAGTGGACGAGTTGGCGAGTGCGGCCTGTATCGATGACGACGAGCCGAACGGAGGTGTCATCGACGCCGATCGAACGGTGCAGGTGATCGGCGCAATCGAACAGCAGAGCAGCGCCGGGGCGCGCGAGTGCGATCACTGCCTGATCCATCAGTCCGCATTGGACGCCGACGTATTCGTGTTCGACGCGCTGTGCCGCCAACGCGAGTTGAAGCGGTTCCAGCGGACGCTTCGCGGCGCTCGTCAGCGCGTACACCAAGCCGACCGTCAGTGAGGCGGAGCTCGAGAGGCCGCTGCCCGGTATGTCGCCGCCGACCAGAATGTCGGCGCCGGAGATGTCGATCCCTGCATCCCTGAGGACGCCGATCGCGCCGCGCAGGAAGCGTCCCCACGACCCCTGCGGAAGCGCGCTCGATTCACCGCGCCGCAGTTCAACCTCGTCGGGGACATTGGCGCTCACGCCACGGATGCAGCCGGTATTGTTCAACCGAACAGCTACGGTGGTGCCGAACTGAATCGGCATCGGCAGCACGCTGCCGCCGCAATAGTCGACGTGATCGCCGATGATGTTGACGCGGCCGGGTGCCCAGAACAGCAGCGGGGGCGCGCCGAAGCGGGCTTCGAATAGTCCCCGCCAATCGGTCATCGGTATTCGGCGAGGAATTTCTGCACCATGGCCGCATTCGGAATGGCATGGGCAGCGCCCGGCGAACACACGGCGAGCGCGCCGGCGGCGCTCGCGCGCAGCAATCGATCGCGCACCGACATATCCTCGAACCAGGCGCCCATCAGGTGGCCGATGAACGCATCGCCCGCACCGGTTTCATCGACGGCGTTGACCTGGAATGCGGGTAGCCAGATACGCTCGCCTGCGCGCCCATACAGCACGCCATGCGCGCCGAGTGTCACAACCACATGCTGATTCGGACGTTCGCGTGTGAGACGTTCCAGCGCGCGGTGAGGGTCCGTCTCGTGCGCGAGCGCGGCTGCTTCGAGTTCGTTGAGCAACAGCAACTCGACCGCGTCGATCTGGTATCCGGATTCACGGCCGTCGACCGGCGCAATGTTCAAGGCAACGCGGATGTCGGCCCGCCTTGCCTCGGCAAGCACGTCGTCGATATCGTTGATTTCGTTCTGCATCAACAGCCAGCCGTCGCGGCCGACGCGCGTAATCGCATGCGCGACATCGCTCGGTTGAATCTGATGGTTGGCCCCCGCCACGATGACGATTGCGTTCTCGCCGTGAGCGCCGACCTGAATCATCGCGTGCCCGGTCGGTTGCGTTTCACAGCAGCGCACGCCGTCGACATCGACACCGGCTTCGGCCAGAAGATCCGTCAACCAGGTACCGTCGATGCCGACGCAACCGAAGTGCGCAACGCGCGCGCCGGCCCGCGCCGCAGCGAGCGACTGATTGAGTCCTTTTCCCCCGGCGTGACGCACCGGCGCGGCACCGAGCAATGTTTCACCGGCTCGGACGATCGACGGAACGCAGTAGACGTAGTCGATGCAGAACGACCCGAGGTTGACCAGCTCAGGCATGGTCGGCCAGCAGAGGTTTTGCCGTCAGCGGCCGGTTGCTGAATGCCGGCAACCATTGCGCGTGGGCCGTCATCAACTCCGCGGTCATCGCCCGAATCTCGTCGAGTGTGCCAACGGCGGCAGTGAGGGGATCGAGCGCCATCGCCTGGAACACGCTTTCCGGATCCGATTCGAGCGCGGCTTTGACTGCCAGGCGTTGCACGTTGATCTGGGTCTGATTGATTGCCGCGAGGTGCGCCGGAATGTCGCCGACCGCCTGCGCTTCGATGCCGTATTGGTCGACGGAGCACGGCACTTCGACGCAGACACCGTCGGGCAGATTGGCGATGTGCCCTTCGTTCATGACGTTGCCATAGATCTTCACGGGGTCGCCACCCGCAAGCGCGCTAACGATCTGGCTGCCGTACTCGTTGCTGCGCTCGAGTGAAACCGGTTCCGTACCGTTGGCCATCTTCTCCATCACGGCGCGCCAGTCGGGGCGGTTGTACAACTCCTTGATGAAGCCGGAGCCGCCGTTCCACCTGCCGCCGGGACAATAAGCCGGGATCAGGTCGGGACGCTTGCGGAACCACGCCGAGTACTCCGAGTTGTGGCCGCTGGCCTCCGTCA
>JANLUG010000237.1:0-5350 GCA_031363335.1 Gammaproteobacteria bacterium | reverse complement strand
TCGGAGCGACCAGGGATGGCTTGAGCGTGTCCGCCGCACCGACCCGCCGCCGCTCGACCCCATTCGAAGTCTGCGTCGCTCGACCCCGTTCGAAGTCGCGCCGCTCGACCCCATTCGAAGTCGCACACCGCGCGCCGCTTACCCTCCCCGCAATTCAACTACCGCTGCCTGCATTCGATCCCATTGCGCAAACAGGAATTCGCGCTGCGCTACTGCCTCGCTCGGCACGTCGGAGCGAGCGATGCGCCAGAAGCGGATGCGGATTTTGGCGCCGATCCAGCTGCCGTTGACCAAGGTTCGGAAGTGCGACGCACCTTCGAATCCGGTATGCGCGCAGAACACCAGATCGAGGTCGGAGGCGGTTTCGATCAGGGCGCGCGCGCCGCCCGGGCGCGGTGGCAGGAGGTCGGTCCATGCCTGCATGCGTTCGAGATCGGATGGACTGACGCGTGAGGCCAGTCCGGCCAGCACGCGTTGGCGTCGTTCGGGACTGAAGCGGGTGCCCTCGGGATAGATGAGGAACCCTTCGTTCGGCGCGTGATTGCGCGCCAGCGCGCTGACACGGTCGATGTCCGCTTGCCCATCGGTGCCGCTGCGGGCGACGAAACAGTTCGGCAATCGGTTGCCGACGATGTCGAGGCACGGGTCGAGCAGCAACTCCCGTTTTAATACGTAGCGCAGGCGGACCTGGCGCGGAATTGCGTAGAACACCATCGGGATGATCGTGTCGGCGATGCTGGCGTGGCGCGGCAACATGATGACCGGCGCGCCGGTCAGCACGTCTGCGCCTTCGACGGAGAAGTGCAGCTCGAACAGGCGCTCGGCGGCAACTTTCAACGCGTTTGCCCACCCGCATTGCAGCGCGAAGTTAGCTTCCATAAAGCCTTGCCAGCGGCGGCTGCGGTGCGTCGGAAAGCCGTGCCGTACCCATAACCACACGCTGACGGCAATCCCGATCGTTTCGCACCACAGGTAAACGAGCACGAATGCGCCGCTACGCAATGCGCCGCGTGTCGCCGGTCGCATGGAAACGAGCCAACAGAGGGGCGCGAGAAGAGGCAAACAGAGGGTCGCGCTCGCGGTCAGTGCGAAAAACAACGGCACGGTGAAGACACGGCGGCCGTATCGAATCAGCGTGTCCTTAGGCGGGAACGAGGCTGCCACTTCCGGATGCAGACAGGGAGCGTTTCAGCCAGGTGTAGCCCCAAAATCCCATGAGACAGTTTGCTGTTGCGGTGGCGACGAAAATTCCCGTGTAGCCGAACAGATGGTCCGCGAGCATCGCAAGCGGTACGTAAAACACGAACATCCGCGTGAACGCCATCACCGTGGATGGAATCGGTTTGCCGAGCGAATTGAAAGCGGCTGACGCCATCATCAGCACGCCCCACAAGCCATATGAAATCGGCACGATCGCCAGATAGTGGCGCGCTACTTCGACCACTTGGGCGTTGCCGTCGATCAGCGGCACCACCCGGTCGCCGAGCAGCATCAGCACGAACCATGCGATCGCGCCCCAAACGAGGCAGAATCGATACGCGACTCGTATACCTTCATGTACGCGATTGAGATCGCCCGCGCCCCAGTTCTGCCCGACGAACGGACCGATGCTGCCGGACAACGCGAACAGCAACATCACCGCGACGCCTTCGATCCGGCCTGCGACGCCGAAGCCGGCGACGACGTCGTGACCGTGCGACGCGAGCAGGCGCGTGATGATCGCGCCGGAGATCGGCCCGATCATCTGTGTCGCCATCGCCGGCAGTCCGATCGCGAGTATTTCGCGCCACGAGGCGAGCACGTTTTCGCGCCATTGCCGGATCGGCAGGAACAACTTGTCGCGACTCACGGCGTAGTAGAACAGCAGCGCGCTCATGGTGAGCCGCGACAACACCATTGCGACGGCGGCACCGGTCAGTTCCAGGCGCGGCGCGCCGAACCAGCCGAAGATCAGCACGGGGTCGAGCGCGAGGTTCAACAAGGCGCCGCCGGTCATGATCAAACCCGGAATACGCGCGTCGCCGGTGGCGCGCATCGTGCTGCCGACGACCATCGTAACGGTGAACAACACAGTGCCCGGAAAGTAGACGAGCAGATAACCGTGGATCTGGCGCAGCACTTCACCGTGCGCGCCGAGCATCCTGAACACTGGGTCGATCGTTGCGATGCCGACGGCAGTGAGCGCGGTCAGCAGCAGCGCGACCAGCATCAGGCTGTGCGTAGCGAGGCGCCTGACGCTGTCCCAATCGCCGCCGCCAACGCGTCGCGCGATCACCGACGAGGTACCGATGCCGATGCCGAGCGCGACGCTCGTCAACATCATGCTGATCGGAAAGGTGAACGTCACCGCGGCGATCTGCGTGGTGCCCAGTTGGCCGATGAAGCCGATCTCGATCATCTGCACGACGACCGACGACGATACAGCCAGCATCATCGGCGCGGTGAGACGCAGCAGACCTCGGGCGACAGGACCCTGCGTCAGGTCCTGGCCCGGCTTACGTTGCATGCGTTACGGCATCTTGCGTGAGTGGCGCGGTCAGGCCCGTTCGCTGGTCTTCTGTTTGGGCTCGGCCGACCTCGCCATTGCGCGCTCGCGATCGAGCGCCTGCCGGATGATCGTCGGATCGTCCCATGGACTGCGGCGGCCTTTGTAAAGCACGCGCGTTTCCGACGACAGCACCCAGAACTTACTCTGCTTATCCCGCATTATTTTCATAGTGTGTCCTCCCGTCGGTATGGTGGCCCAAACTCGACAGGCAAGTCACGCCTCGCGTTCGAGCATCCCGGTAAGGCCTTGTAAGCTCCTCGACGCGACAGTGATACTCCGGTGCCTGGCACCGGGTTTTGACTTGTTGGTATGGTATGAACGTCGAGAACCGCAATCACGGTCTCCCAGACGAACTCTTCGCGCGGGTCGACGAGGGCGACGACGCGAATTTTTATCAGGTGCCGCGCCTGGTCGCGCACATCGACCCCGGCACGATCGCGGCGTTGACGCAGTATTACCGCGACGTGTTACCTGCCGGCGGACGCATCCTCGATCTGATGTCGTCGTGGATCTCGCACCTGCCGAAAGAAGCCCGCTATGCATCGGTGGCCGGGCTCGGCATGAACGCAGCGGAGCTCGATGCGAACGCTCGGCTCGACGCTCGCGTCGTGCAGGATCTGAATCGCAACCCCCGGTTGCCGTTCGAAGACGGCGTGTTCGACGCAGTGTTGATCGCCGTGTCCGTGCAATACCTGGTCCGTCCGGTAGACGTATTTCGCGACATCGCGCGCGTGCTTGCGCCGGGCGGTCGTCTGATCGTTGCGATGTCGCACCGCTGTTTCCCGACGAAGGCGGTCCGCGCGTTTCATCAGTTGGGACCGGAAGATCGCATCCAGCTGATCGGTGCATACGTCGAACTGGCGGGTGGCTTCGACGTGGCGACGTTCGAAGACCGCTCGCCGGCCGGCGAAGATCCGCTGTGGATCGTTACGGCAACTACTACAACTACTGATAAGCGTTCAGATGCGCACTCAGAACACGAGGATGTCCGATGACCGAGTTCCGCTATCTGAAGATCGGCGATGCAAACGGCGTCGTGACCTGCGCGATGTCGAACCCGCCGCGACATACGCTCGTTGCCGCGGAAGTGGCCGAACTCGATCAGTTGGTCGCCTCGCTCGAAGCGCGCGACGACGTCCGTGTGCTGGTATTCACCGGCGCCGGAACGGGCGTGTTCATCGCGCACTACGAAGTCGGCGAACTCGCAGCGAGCGCGGAGCGCAGCAGCAGCGCGCCGAAGCGGGACGCTGCCGCGCCCGTGGAACTGCATCCGTTCCATCGCTTCATCCTGCGTTTGCAGCGCGCGTCATTCGTGACGATTGCCGCGATCAACGGCAGCACCGCGGGCGGCGGGCTGGAGTTTGCGCTCGGCTGCGACTTTCGATTGGCGATGGCCGGTGAGTTCCGTCTCGGTCTGCCGGAGACGAGCGTCGGCATCATTCCCGGCGCGGGCGGCACCCAACGTTTCGCGCGGCTGCTCGGCACGGCGTATGCGCTCGATCTGATTCTGCACGCGCAGACGCTGTCGCCGACGGAAGCGCTTGCCTGCGGACTCGTGCATCGCGTGTTCGAAGCGGCGACGTTCCAACAATCGGTAGACGCATTCGCTGTCGACCTCGCCGGCCGTGCGCCGGTCGCGCTTGCAGCAGCGAAGCGCGCCATCTACGAAGGCTCGGAGCTATCGCTCGTCGATGGTCTGCTTGTCGAGCAGCGCGAGTTCGACCGATGTATGGCGAGTCACGATGCCGCGAGCGCGATGCGCAGCTTCGTCGACGGCAAGCCACGGCCGCAGTGGCAAGGCCGATAACCGTTCGGTACATTGCGGAACTCGAATAATTCTGGGGAATGTCGATGGCCGCACCAGGCAAGGGCGTGCGCGTCCGGCTCGATCCGCAAGACGAATACACGCACGCGATCGAAGCCGCGCAGAACTTCAACGAGAGCATGTACTTCAACGTCTTCGACCGCCCCAATCGAATCGGCGCGTGGTTCCGGCTCGCGAATCGGCCGAACGAAGGCCGCGGCGAGATGTCGTGCTGCGTGTACCTGCCTGACGGCCGCATCGGTTTTATGTTCGCGCGTCCGGAAGGACGTACGAACGAAGCGTTCAACGGCGGCGGCATGTCGTTCGATATCGTCGAGCCGTTCAAACGCCTGACGGTTCGTTATCGCGGCAAGCTGTGCGTCATGAAGCATCCGAAGGAGATGGCCGATCCGGCGTCGGCGTTCAAGAACAATCCGGTGATTCCGGTCGATCTCGAACTCGACTACGAAGGCGTGTCGCCGATGTTCGGCGGCGAGCCGGTCAACGAAGACGGATCGAAAATCGAGCAGAAGGCCGAAGAAGCGTTTGCGCGCGGGCACTACGAGCAGCACATGGCCGCGCGCGGATCGATCACCGTCGATGGCCAGCGTTTCCCGATCGACGGACTCGGGCTGCGCGATCACTCGTGGGGGCCGCGTTATTGGCAGGCCATTCACTGGTATCGCTGGCTGCCGATGAACTTCAGCCGCGACTTCGCGATGATGGTGTCGATCACCTGCGCGCCCAACGGCAAACCACGCAGGGGCGGCATGGTGCTGCGCGGCGGCGAGTACGTGATGATTCGCGATGCGCGTATGGAGTCGAAATACGACGCCGACCAATGTCAGACGGAGCTGTCGATCTGGGCGCGCACCGACGAGCGCGAATACTCGGTCACCGGCCGCGTGATGTCGCTGATTCCGTTGCGCAATCGCCGCAAAACGCCCGACGGCGAAGATCTGCTGACCCGAATCACTGAGGGGATGACCGAGTACACC
>JANLUG010000020.1:0-7948 GCA_031363335.1 Gammaproteobacteria bacterium | reverse complement strand
AGCGGCGACGCAAGTACTGACCCGATTCCGCCCTCTTCCTTCTTCGGCGCCGCAGTGGCAGCCGCTGTCGTCGCACCGCTTTTCGCGGCCTTCAATTGCTCCTGCATCTGCGCGATCTGTTGGTCGCGCACTTCGATCTGGCGCTGCGTCTGCTCGGCCTGCGACGTCACTTTGTCGAGCCGCGATACTGCTTCGTCGCGTTCGAGCGCAATGCGATCGGATTCTTCCTTCGCGGCGGCAAGCTGACTCTCGAGCGCCGCAGCGTCGGCGGTGCCGCCGCCCGCGCCAGTGCCGTGATCTGCAGCGTCACCCGCGACGATGCGCAACTCACCGTCAGGCCCTTGCGGCGCTGCAGGAGCGGTCGTGGTGGTAGTCGCATCGACCTGTCCCGCGAGCGCCTGTCCTTCCGCCGCGGCCGCTGTCGAGCTCGGCGTCGCCAACCCTTCGCCGCGCCGATACGCCTGCCACGCCTGGTTCTGGGCCGCGACCTCACTGATCGCCTCCGTGGAGGAAATCGCCTGAACGTCGGCCTCCTTCGGCAGACGCAGCGTATAGCCCGCCTTCAGCAGATTGATATTGCCGCCGATGAACGCCTCGGGATTGAGCCGTTGGATCGCAAGCATGTTCTGCTGCACCGATACGCCACTGTCCGCCGGGCGGGCGCGCTGCGCGATCTTCCACAACGTATCGTCCCGATCGGTGACGCCATAGCTTTCGCCGGTCAAACGATCTGAGGAAGGTTGGGACTGGGTGGTCGGCTGGGTCGAACGGGGAGCACTGCTGAGGGAAACCTGGGAATCGGGTCTCGTCGGTGTCCGTTCGACGCGACCAGCGGGTCCTCCGCCTGGATCGCTGCGACCCGGACTCGCAACCGCCGGTGCGGGTTGGTCTTTATAGGTCGGTGGATCAAGCAGCACCGTGTACTCCTTCAACAGGCGGCCGTTGGGCCAGATCACCTGTACGAGGAAGTTGAGGTACGGTTCGGTCATCGCTTGCGCGCTCGTAACTCGCAGAACCGCGTGACCCTGATCGCGCATTTCCACGTGGAACTGCAGGCTCGTGAGGAAGAAGAATCGTTCGATGCCGACGCGCTTGAAGTCTTCAGTCGTTGCGAGTTGCGCAACGATCTCGGCTTCGCTCAACCCACGGATCTCGAGCAGCTCGATTTCCGCATCGAGCTTCTGGTTCAGCGCCGAGTGGACTGTTATGTCACCAAGCCCGAGTGCGACGGCCTGAGCGCACCAGATGGTCGCAATCAGGGCGTAACCGAGTGCCAACCTGCGAGCCATAGTCCTGTCCTTCGATTTATCGAGCCGCGCTGATCCGTGAATCGATCCAGTCCGTTGGTAGTTGGTGCCCGAAGACACGCAGGCTGCCCTACACCCGACACCCGTGACATCACCATCCATAGCGATTCGGCGCCCTGAGGCGCCGACATGATGCCGAACAAAAAGATAACTTAGAAGAGGTATTCAAAGAGTGCAGTAAGTAACACTTATTGCTGTTCTTTTAGCAAAAGCTCCGCGATTTGTACACTGTTCAAGGCCGCCCCTTTTCGGACGTTGTCGGAAACGATCCACAGATCGAGTCCACGCGGATGTGAGATGTCCTCACGTATGCGTCCGACCCACACCGCGTCCTTGCCGGCCGCATCGCCAACCGCTGTGGGATAGCCACCGTTCTTGCGTTCGTCGAGCACCTGAATGCCCGGTGATTTAGACAACAGCGCGCGCGCTTCGGACGCAGTGATCTTGACGCGCGTCTCGATGTGCACCGCTTCCGAGTGACCATAAAAAACGGGTACTCGAACGCAGGTTGGGTTGACGAGAATGTCCGGTGCCTCGAGGATCTTGCGGGTCTCCCACACCATCTTCATTTCTTCCTTGGTGTAGCCGTTGTCCTGGAACACGTCGATGTGCGGAATCACGTTGAACGCGATCTGCCGCGAGAACGCCTTCGGTTCGATGGGTTTCGCGTTGAGCAGGTCCGCCGTTTGGCCGGCGAGTTCGCGAATACCCTTCGAACCCGCACCCGAAACCGACTGATAAGTCGCGACGTTGATCCGCTCGATGCCCACCGCGTCGAATATCGGCTTCAGCGCGACCAACATCTGGATCGTCGAGCAGTTGGGATTCGCAATGATCCCGCGTGCGTGTCGCTGCGCCAGCGCATGCGGATTCACCTCGGGGATGACCAGCGGAATGTCGTCGTCGTAGCGAAACTGCGACGTATTGTCGATCACCATGCAGCCTGCAGCGGCCGCTTTCGGCGCGAAGTCGGCGGAGATCGCCGCGCCGGCCGAGAACAGGCCGATATCGACGCCGGAAAAGTCGAATTGATCGAGTCGTTTGACGCGAATCGACCGCCCGCCGAATCGAATCGCCTTACCTTCCGATCGCTCACTTGCAAGCAAATGCAGTTCCGCTACCGGGAAGTTGCGTTCGGCGAGAATTTCGATCATTGCTTCGCCGACTGCGCCGGTTGCACCCACAACCGCGACGTTCACTTGCCGCATCACCTGTCTCCTTTCGCAAAGGCGTCGAGAACCGCCTGACCCATCTCTTCGGTACCCACACAGCTCAACCCATCAGCCTCATCCGGAAGAATGTCGCGCGTTCGCAAACCGCGCTCGAGTACGCGTTGCACTGCGCGGTCGATGCGGGCAGCAACCTCGATCGCCCCAAACGTGTAGCGGAACATCATTCCCACCGACAGGATCGTCGCCAACGGATTTGCAATGCCAAGACCTGCGATGTCGGGAGCCGATCCGTGCACGGGTTCATACAATCCGCGGCCGTCCGCCCCGAGCGATGCCGATGGCAACATACCGAGCGAACCGGTCAACATCGCTGCGACATCGGACAGGATGTCGCCGAACATGTTTCCGGTAACGAGCACGTCGAACTGTTTCGGGCGCCGCACCAGTTGCATCCCGGCGTTGTCGACGTACATATGACTCAGTTCCACATCGGGATAGTCCACGGCAACCTCTTTCATGACTTCGCGCCACAGTTGCGTGACTTCGAGGACGTTGGCCTTGTCCACCGAGCACACCCGCCGGCCCCGTTTGCGCGCGAGATCGAACGCAACCCGACCGATCCGAGCAATTTCGACCTCGTCGTAGACGTCGGTGTTGAAGCCGCGCCTGACGTTGTTGACCAATTCGACACCACGCGGCTCCCCGAAGTAGATGCCGCCCGTCAGTTCGCGAACGATGAGGATGTCGAGATCCTCCACCAGTTCGCGCTTCAGCGACGACGCGTCGGCAAGCGGCGCGAACAACAGCGCCGGTCGCAGGTTGGCGAACAGTTCGAGACCCGCCCGCAACTCGAGCAGCCCGCGTTCCGGACGCTGCTGCATCGGCAAGGCGTCCCAGCGGGGTCCGCCGACCGCGCCCAACAGGACCGCATCAGACGCCTTCGCCGCCGCGAGCGTTGCTGCCGGCAGCGGTGATCCCGTCGTATCGATCGCCCGACCACCCAATTGAGCTTCGTCGAGCGCCAGTTTCAGCCCGGCCGCCGGACCGGCGACCTGCAGCACGCGGATAGCTTGCGAGACCACCTCGGGACCGATCCCGTCTCCGGGTAAGACCAGTACTTTCTTCTTCATAATCTTAGGTTTATGTCGTATTTCTAAGAGTTGGATCTAAATAACCATGGTTGCGCCGCGCGATGCCGCGCTTCAAAGGCCCGAATACTGCGTTCCTCCTGCAACGTCATGCCGATGTCGTCGAGGCCGTGTACGAGACAGTGTTTTCGATGAGGTTCCACGTGAAAAGTGAGGCCGGTACCATCCGGACGCAGGATCGTTTGGATGGGCAAATCGATAGTGAGCGCGTATCCGGGAGCGCTCGCGATCTGCCTGAACAATTCATCGATACTTTCTTCATCTAAAACAATAGGTAATACGCCATTCTTAAAGCAATTATTGAAGAATATGTCGGCAAAGCTCGGTGCCAGCACACACCGGATCCCATACTCCTCGAGCGCCCAGACGGCGTGTTCCCTGCTCGATCCGCAGCCGAAGTTCGCCCGCGCAATCAGAATCGAGGCACCCTGATAGCGCGACTGGTTGAGCACGAAGTTGCGATTGATCTGCCGTTCGTTCGGTGTCTGCCCCATCGAGCCTTCATCGAGAAATCGCCACGCGTCGAACAGATTGTCGCCGAAGCCGACGCGACGGATCGATTTGAGAAACTGCTTCGGAATGATCTGATCGGTGTCGACATTCGCCCGGTCAAGCGGCACGACCGTGCCCGTGAGAGTAGTAAAAGGCTTCACGTCTGCGCTCCGAGGAAATCCCGAACGTCGGTGAAATGGCCTGCAACGGCGGCGGCCGCAGCCATTGCCGGGCTGACAAGATGCGTTCGCCCGCCATGTCCTTGCCGACCCTCGAAGTTGCGGTTCGATGTTGCCGCACACCGTTCGCCGGACTCGAGCCGGTCTGCGTTCATCGCCAGGCACATCGAGCACCCGGGGCTGCGCCATTCGAAACCCGCATCGAGGAAGATCCGCGCAAGCCCCTCTTTTTCCGCCTGTTGCTTCACCAGACCCGAGCCGGGAACCACCATCGCCTGACGGATCCGCGATGACACCCGGCGGCCGCGAACAACCGCTGCCGCGGCACGTAAGTCTTCGATGCGCGCGTTCGTACAGGATCCGATGAACACGCGATCGAGTTCGATGCCGGCGAGCGCCTGACCCGGTTCGAGCCCCATGTACACGAGCGCGCGTTCGACGGACTCCTTCCTTGAAGGGTCCACATATGCGTTGGGATCAGGCACCCGCCCGCTGATCCCGGTCACGAGTTCCGGCGATGTGCCCCAAGTCACTTGCGGTTCCAACGAACCGGCGTCGATCGCGACGCCGCGGTCGAATACCGCCCCGTCATCGGATTTCAAGGTCCGCCAATACTCGAGCGCGGCATCCCAAAGCTCGCCCTTCGGGGCAAACGGACGCCCTTTCAGATATTCGAACGTCACGTCGTCCACCGCGATGAGCCCGGCGCGCGCGCCGCCTTCGATCGCCATGTTACAAACCGTCATGCGGCCTTCCATGCTCAGGCTTTCGATCGCGGATCCACGAAACTCCAGCGTCTGTCCGGTGCCGCCGGCCGTGCCGATGCGACCGATGATCGCAAGCACGAGATCCTTAGCGAAAAGTCCCGGCCCCAACGTCCCGATCGTGTCGATGGCCATGTTGCCGGTTTTGCGCTGAATGAGGCATTGCGTCGCGAGCACATGTTCGACCTCGGAGGTACCGATGCCCTGCGCGAGCGCGCCGAAGGCGCCGTGAGTGGACGTGTGCGAATCACCGCAAACGATCGTCATGCCGGGCAACGTCGCGCCCTGCTCCGGCCCAACCACGTGGACAATGCCTTGCCGAACATCGCGGATGTCGAACTGCTCGATACCGAACTCCCGACAGTTGTCGTCGAGCGTGACCACCTGGATACGCGATGTCTCGTCTGTGATTCCGTCGATGCCGAGCTCGCGACCCGTGGTCGGCACGTTGTGGTCGGGCGTCGCCAGATTGGCATCGATCCGCCAGGGCCGGCGACCGGCCAGCTTCAGGCCGTCGAATGCCTGAGGTGACGTCACTTCATGCAGCAGATGCCGGTCTATATAGATCAGGCCGGTGCCGTCTTCGCGCTCGGTGACCAGATGATCCCGCCAGATCTTGTCGTAAAGGGTCGCAGCCACTCTGGACTCCTTCCTTCAAAGGGCGGCCATGGTAAGATCGCCGTTCAGATAAGACAAATTCATTATTTTCATAACTTCGATTATGGAATGGAATGAACTTCGAGCCTTCATCGCGGTCGCGGAAAGCGCTTCGTTTTCGCGCGCGGCTGAGCAGCTACATCTCACTCAGCCGGCCGTAACGAAACGCATCCAGGCGCTCGAGGCCAGCGTCGGCGTGTCGTTGTTCGATCGCGTCGGCAAACGGGTTTATCTCACGGAAGCCGGTGCACGGCTGAAACCTCGCGCGCTCGAACTGCTCAGCGGTTTGGCTGATACCGAAGTGATGTTGCGTAATCTGCATCGTCGCATCGACGGCCGGCTCGCGCTCGCGACGAGCCATCACGTCGGCCTGCATCGGCTGGCGCCGGTCCTCAAGGAATTTTCGCAACGCTTCACGGACGTAGAACTCGACATCGAGTTCGTCGACTCCGAAGCCGCGCACGAACTGGTCCGCACAGGAAGCACCGAACTTGCGGTCGTGACGTTGGCGCCGCTTCCTGAACCCAAGCTGCACAGTGAACGGCTGTGGCACGACCCTCTCGCATTCATCGTTGCCACCGATCATCCGCTCGCGGCGCAGAAACGTATTTCACTGGATCGCTTGTCCACGTACCCGGCAATTCTCCCCGGCCTCGGTACATACACAGGGCGCATCGTGGCGCAACGTTTCGCGCGAGCAGGACTACCACTGCGTACCGCGATGGCCACGAACTATCTGGAAACGATCGGCATGCTGGTCGGCATCGGACTGGGCTGGAGCGTACTGCCGGCGACCATGATTCAGCCGCCGCTTGTTCGCCTCGACGTGGACTGCGAACTGCTCGGGCGAGACCTCGGCGCCATCACGAATCCGGCGCGGACCCTGTCGAATCCTGCCAGCGCCTTTCTCGACGTGCTGCGGGGCTTTGCCGACTAACGAGAGCGCTCAGGCGCGATCAGAGCGCGTCGAGCCACGTGGGGTTTTGCGCGCGCTGGCGCATCAGGTGATCCATGAGTACCAACGCCAACATTGCCTCGGCAATCGGCGTTGCACGAATGCCCACACACGGGTCGTGTCGGCCCGTGGTCACCACTTCCACTTCCTCACCTTGCGCGTTCAGGCTCCGACCGGGCAGCCGAAGGCTCGACGTCGGTTTCAGTGCGAGGCTCGCGACGATGTCCTGTCCCGTAGAAATTCCGCCAAGCACGCCACCGGCGTTGTTGCTCAGAAATCCTGCGCTAGTCATCTCGTCGCGATGTTCGGTGCCGCGCTGTTGAACGACATCGAAGCCCGCGCCGATTTCGACACCTTTCACCGCATTGATGCTCATCAACGCGCGCGCGATGTCGGCGTCGAGTTTGTCGAATACCGGCTCCCCGAGCCCGACCGGCAGGCCCGCGGCCACAACGGTCACCCGCGCGCCAATCGAATCGCCGTCCTTGCGCAGGCGGTCGATCAATTCCGCGATCTGGGACACCACGGCCGCGTCGGGGCAGAAGAACGGGTTCCGATCGACTTCGTCCCAGTCGATCGTTTGCGGGCGGATCGGTCCGATCTGCGCAAGGTAGCCGCGCACGGTCGCGCCGAACTGCCGCGCTAGGTACTTCTTGGCAATGGCGCCGGCCGCAACACGCATCGCGGTCTCGCGCGCCGACGAGCGTCCGCCGCCGCGGTAATCGCGAATGCCGTATTTCTTCTGATATGTGTAGTCGGCGTGCGCGGGACGGAAGACGTCCTGGATTTTGCTGTAGTCGCGGCTGCGCTGATCGGTATTGTCGATGACGAGACCGATCGGCGTGCCGGTGGTCACACCCTCGAATACCCCCGAGAGAATGCGCACCTCGTCTGCCTCGTCACGCTGCGTCGTATATTTCGACTGTCCCGGGCGGCGACGGTCTAGATCATGCTGCAGATCGGATTCGTTGAGGGGCAATCCCGGCGGACAGCCGTCCACGATCGCGCCGATCGACGGCCCATGGCTCTCGCCAAAGGTCGTGACCGTAAATGTCTTTCCGAACGTATTGCCTGCCATGAATGTCGTCCGAAACGCCGCGCGCAGTATCGGCGCTGGATCAGATCAAGACAACCCGGCCGCCTCGATCACGAATACGCCATGCCCGCCGTGTTGCAGTTCGGGCCAGACGAACGGCAGTTCCGGAAACGCAGCCAGCAGATCGGGTGCGCTGCTGCCGACTTCTCCAACGAGCAATCCGTCAGCCGCGAGCCAG
>JANLUG010000147.1:0-3707 GCA_031363335.1 Gammaproteobacteria bacterium | reverse complement strand
GGTGTAGGAGAGCGGGGCGGGTTCGGGACCGACTGTTGTCGGTGTCGGTGGCGTACCAGCTGCGACCGCGGTGCCGCATTCGAGACAGAATCGAGTCCGATCGGGATTTGCGTGGCCGCAGCGCGTGCACTTCATCGGCATCTCATTGCTGCAACGGCGCGCGGTACACGTCGCCTTCGATCCGAATGATGGGGATGTTCACGCGCGCAGCGCCTGGTTCAACGTTCAAGTCCTGAGTGCGGGAAGCGCGTCGCCTTTGGCCACGAAGACGAGCGCCAAGCCGTTATTGCACCATCGTTCGCCGCGTGGCGCCGGTCCGTCGTTGAAGACGTGACCCTGGTGGCCCTCGCAGCGCGCGCAGTGATACTCGGTGCGCGGCAGCACCAGTTTGAAATCGCGCTTTGAACCCATGTGGCCGGCGATCGGTTGCGTAAAACTCGGCCACCCGGTGCCGCTGTCGAATTTGTGGGTGCTGTCGAACAGCGGTAGGAAGCACGCCGCGCAGACGAACGTGCCAGGGTGCTTTTCGTTGTTGAGCGGGCTGCTGAACGGCCGCTCGGTGTTTTCTTCGAACAGAACCTGATAGCGCGCCGGCTCGAGCAGGGCTTTCCATTCCGCTTCGCTCTTGTTGATCGGCGGAAAGTCCGGTGCGGCGACATCCTCCGACGCGTGCGCGCGAGGCGTCAGCATCGGCGACGCGACGAGCGCCATGAGCATTTGCAGAATCGAGCGACGTTCCATGAGCGTTCCTCGGTGGGGTAACTGACGAGTGGGTTGGACCGGGATCGATCCGTTTCGTTTAACTTTCTTCGGCTGCGCAAATTCCGGCTTGTCGTCCGAATACCGCGCCGGACGTCAGCCCGGTGCCGCCCGGGTAGTTGAAGTAGAACAAGCCGCCCACGAGTTCTCCAGCCCCGAACAACCCGGGAATGGGATCGCCGTCTTCGGAGATCACGCGGGAACCCGAGTCCACATGCAGACCGCCGAACGTGAACGTTATGCCGCACGTGATTGCGTAAGCCTCGAAAGGGGGCTCGTCGAGCGGGTTCGCCCAGTTCGATTTCGGCAGCGCGAGCCCCCGGGTGGCGCGTGCGTCTTTGCGCGTCGGATCGAACGGCGTCGTTTGATCGACGGCGGCGTTGAACGCACGCACCGTCGCGCACATTTCGGTAGCGTCGATGCCGTCGATTTTGCGGGAGAGTGCGTCGATCGAATCGGCGGTCACCCGCGATACCTGGCGGATGCGGTATTCGTCGCGCAATAGCGGCGCGACCTTCGCGTCGAAGATCTGCCATGCCACCTGGCCCGGTTGCATGAGAATCTCGCGGCCGTATTTCGCATACGTGTAGTTGCGGAAATCCGCACCTTCGTCGACGAAACGTTGCCCGCGCGCGTTGACCATGATGCCGAAGGGGTATGAGTGCTTCTGGAAGCCGTCGCCGACTGCAAGATCGCCGAACTCCGGCGCATTCGCATCCCATCCGACGGCGTGGCAGCCGGACCAGTGGCCGCGTGTCGCGGCGCCGACATCGATTGCCATGCGTATACCGTCGCCGGTGTTGAAGCGGGTGCCTCTGACACGTGCCAGGTCCCAACCCGGCCCGAGGTAGCGCGCGCGCCAAGCAGGGTTCGCCTCGAATCCACCGGCTGCAAGAATCACCGCGTCGGCAGCAAGCGACTCTTCACGTCCTGCTCGACGCGTGCGAACACCGGCGACGCGACCGGACTGCATCGTCAGGCCGACCGCACGTGTGCCGTAGTGCAGTGCGATACCCGTGCGCTCTGCCGCCGCGGTGAGTGCGTCGACGAGGCCGGGTCCACCGCCCCATGCCTCGATCGTCAGTCCGCCCCAGAATCGGACACGACCGTCGACATTGAACGATTGGCGGCCATACAGCGGCAGAAATCGCACACCGTGCGACTGCATCCAGCGCAGCGTCGGGAAGCTGTCGTTGACCAGCCGCTCCGCCAACGTCGGATCGCAGCGATACTGAGTGACGCGGCCGAGGTCGTCGAAAAAACTCTCGGCGGAGTAGCTCGAGAAATCCGTGCGTTCGATCTCCGACGCGGTGAGGTCGGGCATCAGCTGAACGAGGTCGTCCACACCGCCGTATACGGCGCGCATCGCGCCGGCCGTGAAGCGCGTGTTGCCGCCGCGCAGTTCGAAAGGAGCGCGCTCTAACAGCGTCACTCGGGCGCCGTGTTCGCGGGCGCTGATGGCGGCGCATAGCGCGGCGTTGCCGCCGCCGACAACCACGACGTGTCGCGTCATGCCGGTTCCGGGGTTCACGATGGAGGCGGGACTAGAACATGCGTGTCATGAGGCGTCAACGGATCGTTCGCAGTACGCTATCGGTTCATCGATGAGGGGAATGCGATGCAACGATTTGCGGGCAAGACTGCGGTAGTCACGGGCGCGGGGTCGGGTTTCGGCGAAGCGATCGCTAAGCGCTTCGCGCGCGAAGGGGCGTCGGTGATCGTGGCCGACATCGATGCGACACGCGCCGATCGGGTCGCCTCGGAGATCACGGCTGCAGACGGCAAAGCGTGCAGCGTGCGCGCGGATGTCTCCAATGCCGAATCGGTCGCCGCGATGATCGCACTTGCGGTTTCGACGTTCGGCGGCCTCGACATCCTCGTCAACAATGCCGGCTTCACGCATCGGTCCGGACCGGCGTGGGAGCTGGACGAGGCCGAATACGATCGCGTGTTTGCAACGAATACGAAGGGCGTCTGGCTCGGCGTCAAATACGCGGTGCCCGTGATGCGCGCAAAGGGCGGTGTCATCGTGAATACCGCCTCGATCGGTGCGGTGGCGCCGCGCCCCGGCGTTACCGTCTACAACGCGACTAAAGGCGCGGTGGTGACGATGACGCGCGGACTCGCCGTGGAACTCGCGCGGTTCAACATTCGTGTCAACGCGGTGAATCCCGTGGCGGCGGATACGCCGTTCATGCGCGGCGCACTGGGAGGTGAGTCGCTGCCCGATGCGAACCGTGCGGCGCTGATCTCAGGAATTCCTCTGCGCCGATTGACCGAACCGAGCGACGTGGCGGCGGCGGTGACGTTTCTCGCGTCCGACGATGCGGCATTCCTGACCGGTGTCTGCCTGCCCGTGGATGGCGGGCGAAGCATCAGTTGACCCGACGCTAGGCGCTCGCTGCGGTGGGTCTCGGTGATCGAGCAAGCGCGTCGCGCGCGGCGACCTTCTCTCGAATGAGCGGAATCAGTTCGCGGCCGTAGTCTTCCGTATCAGCGTACGGATCGAAACCGCGCAACAGCACACCACCGACACCGAGCTCGTAGTAGCGAACGACGGCATCCGCAACTTGCTCCGGCGTCCCGACGAGCGCGGTGGTGTTCCCGGAACCTGCGGATGCGCCGGCGATCGGGGTCCACAAACGTTCGTCGTGTACATCACCGACGGCCGCAAGCCGAACCAGACGGCGTGCAGTCTCCGCTTCGGGTTCGTACGAGCGCTTCGGTGCACCCTGGGTGACGCCTGCGAGAATCGCTTCCGCCTTTGTCCACGCGGCGGATTCCGTGGCCGCGATGATCGGCCTGAACGAGACGTTGAAACGCGGTGCGCGACCGTGTTCGGCAGCGGCGGCGCGAATGCGCGCGATGCTCTCCGCGATCGCGGCGCGCGGTTCGCCGAACAACGCATAAACATCGCAGTGCCGCGCGCCGACGCGGATGGCGGCGTC
>JANLUG010000018.1:0-4806 GCA_031363335.1 Gammaproteobacteria bacterium | reverse complement strand
GAAGGCGTTCGTCAAGAAGGTCTACGACCTCGGCCTACCACTGAACATCCACGCCAATGGTGACGCCGCGATCGACATGATGCTGCGGGCACACGAGTACGCCGCGGCCGGTGATCTCGCGAAGCCTCGGCATGTCACGGTCATCCACTCGCAATTCGTGCGGCCCGACCAACTCGACACGTACGTCGCCTACGCGATGACGCCGTCGTTCTTCACGCTCCACAGCTACTACTTCGGCGACACGCACGTGCTGAACCGGGGCAAGGAACAGGCGTTCTTCCTGAGCCCGATGCGAGCCGCCATCGACAAAGGGTTGCGTCCCACGAACCACACCGATTTCGTCGTGACACCGCTCGATCAGATGTTCGTACTATGGAGTGCGGTCAATCGGATCTCGCGCGCTGGTGTAATCGTTGGACCGGATCAGCGCATCACACCGATGGAGGCGTTGAAGGCGCTCACCATCAACGCCGCGTACCAATATGCGGAGGAGCAGTCCAAAGGCCTCTGGAGCCCGGTAAACTCGCCGATCTCGTGATTCTCGACAAGAATCCGCTCACGGTTGATCCGATGGCGATCAAAGACATCAAGGTGTTGGAGACGATCAACGAAGGCGAGACGATCTTCGCTGCGACAAATGAAGGGGCGATGCAATGAAGCGCGGTTTGATGTTGTTCGTGTTGGTTGGCGTGGCGATGAGCACCGGCTGCGCAGGACGCAAGGATGCGCTTCCTGTCGTACCCGAATTCAGACCCGGCATACCGATGGGCTATCTGCAGACGGCGATGCTCCCCAACAGCCTCGCACTGCTGCCGTCGCCGCCGGCTTCCGGATCGGTCGAAATGTCAGTAGACCAGGGATATAGCCAGAAGAGCCTCGCGTTGCGCGATACGCCCGCATGGACGCTTGCGATGTCGGACGCTGATCTCAGTTTCCCGCACGCGGCCAACACGTTTGCGTGCGCACTGAACGCTGCAATCACGGAAGCCGAGACGCCGCACCTTTATATGCTGATGCGTCGCACGCTCACCGATGCCGGTCTCGCGACGTATACGGCAAAAAATCACTACGCGCGTGCGCGGCCGTTCACAGTGAATCATGCGCCGATCTGCACCCCCGGCGACGAAGCGCAACTGGAGAAGGACGGCTCGTATCCGTCCGGCCATAGCGCGATCGGCGTGGCGTGGTCACTGATCCTGACCGAGATCGCGCCCGCACAGACCGACGCGATTCTTGCGCGCGGTCGTTCGTTTGCGTCGAGCCGCATGGTGTGCAACGTGCACTGGCACAGCGATACCGTGCAAGGGCGCTACATCGGTGCGTACACGGTCGCCCGGTTGCACGCCGATCCGACGTTCCGAGCCGATCTGGAATCTGCACGCAAGGAACTCGAAACGGTTCGCGCGAAGGGCGTCAACGGCGCGCGCGAATGCAACGCGGAGGCGGCCGGGATCGTGCTGCAGCCGTTGCTGGTACCGTAGCGACGTACGACATTCACGAACGGAGGCGGTTCATGATCACGTCCGCTTCGCATACATGCACAAGTTTGTCTGAAGCCTGATGAGTAGTTTCGTCACCCATCTCGAGTGTTCCTACACCGGCACCCGGTACGCCGCGCGGACGAAGCAGACGATCTCTGCCGTCGGCAAGCCTCTGCTTGTGCGTTACGACCTCGAGGCATTGCGGGCAGCGGTGTCGAAACAGCAGGTGGCGGCCCGTTCGGGTGGGTTGTGGCGCTTCCACGAATTCATGCCGGTGGAACACGAGCGCAACCGGCTCGATCTCGGCGAGATCGTGACACCGCTGCTGCGACTGCGCGCCGAAGGCAGCGGCGAACTCTGGGTCAAGGATGAAGGGCGTCTCCCCACCGGATCGTTCAAGGCGCGTGGCCTGGGTGTGGCCGTGTCCATGGCGAAGGAACTCGGGCTCACGCACTTGGCCATGCCGACGAACGGCAATGCCGGCGCCGCGATGGCCGCCTACGCGGCGCGAGCCGGTATCAGGGCGACGGTGTTCTGCCCGGCCGACACACCCGAGATCAACGTTCGCGAAATCGCGTTGCTGGGTGCTGAGGTCTACCGCGTTGACGGCCTGATCAACGATTGCGGTCGCATCGTCGCCAACGGCGTTGCCGAGGTGGGCTGGTTCGACCTCTCCACTTTGAAAGAGCCGTATCGCATCGAAGGCAAGAAGACGATGGGCCTCGAACTCGCGGAGCAGTTTGGCTGGTCGCTGCCCGATGCCATCTTCTACCCGACCGGCGGCGGCACCGGATTGATCGGCATGTGGAAGGCATTCGCGGAACTCGAAGCGATCGGCTGGATTGGATCGCAGCGCCCGAAAATGATCGCCGTGCAGGCGGAAGGTTGTGCGCCGATCGTGCGAGCCTTCGAGGAGGGCAAGGAGCACGCGCGGCTCTGGGAAGGGGCGCATACGATCGCGGCCGGCATCCGCGTGCCGATCGCACTCGGGGATTTTCTGATTCTGCGCGCGGTGCGTGAATCGCACGGGTTCGCGATGGCCGTATCGGATAACGCAATCATAGAGGCGCAGCAGAGCGTTGCAGCGCGGGAAGGTGTGCTGCTTTGCCCTGAAGGCGCTGCAACACACGCGGCTTACTCGCAGGCGGTGCGCGAAGGCCGCATTTCGGCCGCCGATCGCGTGGTGTTGTTCAACTGCGCGACGGGTTTGAAATATCCGATGCCGGAGGCAACTGCGACGTTCTCGGCGAACGACCGCGATCCGTATCGTCGCTTCTCGTCAGCCGGTGACGAGTAGCGCTCTTAACGTCTGATCGATGCGTTCCAGCCCCTTGGTCAGCACGTCGGGCGTTACGCCGATGCCGATCCGCAGATAGCCGTCCATTCCGAACCAGTCGCCTGCTACCACGAATACGCCGTGATCCTCGCGCAATCGCGTTGCGACCAACGTGGAGTTGACCTGCGCTTCGTAGCCGACGAACGCCATGCCGCCGGCTCGCGGCGGAATCAATCGGATGCGGCCGCGGTAAGGTTCCAACCAGGTCAGCAGCGTCTGCAGGTTCGCGCGCAGGATCTCGCGGCCGTGGTCCAGATATTTCTGGCGCGCCCGCGGTTCAAGAATTTTCTTTGCGGCGTACTGGCTGACGATGCCGGTGCTGATCGTCGTGTAGTCGTGGCGCCGCCATGCTTCGTCTATGACGTCCGCGGGGCCGGCCAGCCAGCCGATGCGTAATCCAGGAAAGCCGAGCGCCTTCGACAACCCGCCGGCGACGATGGCTTTCTCGTAGAACTCGATGAAACTCGGCCCTTGAATGCCGTCGAGTTCCGAACCGCGGTAGATCTCGTCGCAGTACACGTAACAGCCGACGCGTCGTGCGATTTCGGCGATCCGCTGCATGTCGGCTGTACTGAGCACCGCTCCAGTAGGATTGTTGGGATTGCAGATTACGATCACGCGCGTGCGCGGCGACACGAGCGATTCGAGTTCGTCGATGTCAGGCGCCCAACGCAACTGTTCGCGCAGCGACCAGGGTTTCACGTGTGCCTGCAGCGCCTCGGCGAGCCCGCGAATCTGCAGATAGTTCGGCACCATGTAGACAACTTCGTCGCCAGGCTCCAGCAATCCCCACATCGCAATGAAGTTCGCCTCCGCAGAGCCGTTGGTGATCAGCACGTTGGCCGCGGTCAAGCCGCCATAGCTTTGCGCGATCAGTTCGCGCAAGCCTGGATCGCCGTTCGTGTAACCGTAGCCCAGCGGAAGTGCCAGCATCTCTTCAATTTCGTGCGCTGTGAGCACCTGGCCCAGCGACCAGGGATGCAGCCCGCTTTCGGTCAGGTTGATGGCTACCTCGTTCTCCCACAGCGACTGGTTGCGCTCGAGTTCGAACGTCTCGATCTTCATGTGGCCTCCGCCCGTGGCTGCAGCGATGCGAGTACTGCACGTGTGATCTCGATGTCTTGTACGGCGACGCCGGTCAGGTCTGCGACGGTGATCTGGTCTTCGCGCACGTGCCCCGGATGCACGCGGCGCACGATGTTGCCGAGTTCGACGACGCGCGATGGGTCCAGCGCCGCTCGCGCTATCGCATGATGTATCTCACCGCGCTCGCGGCACTGACTGATGCTGTCTGCAACGACGAGGTCGGCGCGGAACAGCACGTCCGCGGCAATCTCGTTCTTCGTCGGGGTGTCGGCACCGACCGCGGTTAAGTGCGTGCCGGGTTTCAGCGAATGGATGAGCGGTTGGCTGCTGGGCGTGGCGCTGACGATCAGTTCGCAACGGTCTGCCAGATCGGCTGGGGTGGCGGCAACGTCGACGGAATACCCGAGACCGCTCATGTCGGCGCAGTACGCGCGTGTCGATTCCGCGGAGCGCCCCCAAACGAGGATGTTGGAGCAGGCGATCGTGCCCTGGAGATACTGAATCTGCAGCCGTGCCTGCAACCCCGTTCCAAGCACACCGATGCACTTGACTCGTTTCGGCGCGAGATACTTTGCCGCAACGGCACCTGCTACGGCGGTTCGCACGTCGGTGAGGTAGCCTTCATCGAGCAGCACGGCTTCGAGCTGGCCGGTGCGTTGCCGGAACACCAGCATCAACCCCGATTGCGGTGCAATTCCGAGTGACGCGTTCTGATAGAAACCGCTGGCGATCTTGACGACGAAGTGATCGTCGCCGCGGATGTAACCGTACTTGATGTGCACGTCGCCGGGTGGATCGTCGAACAGCAACTCACCTACAGGCGGCACGACCGCATCTCCTGCGGAGTAGCGGGCAAAGCCCTGTTCGATGGCGGCGAACACCGCGGCGGGGTTCAGCGCGCGG
>JANLUG010000126.1:0-10318 GCA_031363335.1 Gammaproteobacteria bacterium | reverse complement strand
GCAGATCCGTGCCACGTTCAAAGACCGCGTCAGCTATGCGCGCGTGAACGGCAAGCCTGCCATTTCGCTGGACATCAGCAAGCGCACCAACGCAAACGTCATCGATACGGTCGCTAAAGTGCGCGCCGTGTCGAAGCAGCGCGCCCGCACATCCCGAGCAGTGTCCAGATTCTTTATACGCAGGACCAGGCGCCGTTCGCTCAGGAACAGGTGACGGACCTGCAGGGCAACATCGTCACGGCGCTTGCACTCGTGATGATCGTCGTCGTTGCGTCGATGGGCGTGCGCAGCGGCATCATCGTGGCGTTGTCGGTGCCGGTTTCGTTCCTGGTCGCGCTGACGGCGATCTATCTGATCGGCTATACCTACAACTTCATGGTGATGTTCGGCTTGCTGCTCGGGCTCGGCCTGGTGGTCGACGGCGCGATCGTCGTCACCGAGTACGCCGATCGCAAACTCGTGGAAGGGTTCGATCGTCACGCCGCGTATTCGCTCGCCGCGAAACGAATGTTCTGGCCGGTGGTAACGTCCACCGGTGCGACACTCGCGGCCTTTCTGCCGTTGATGTTCTGGCCGGGAATCTCCGGCAAATACATGCGCTACCTGCCGGTAACGGTATTCGCCTCGCTCGCCGGTTCGCTGTTCTACGCGCTGATCATCTGCCCGTGTCTCGGCGCGTTGTTCGGCAAAGCCGGCGCGGTCGATCACCAGAGCACGGAGTCGTTGCGCGAGCTCGAGGAAGGCGATCCGACGAAACTGCGCACGCTGCTCGGCGCTTACGCTCGAATGGCTCAAGGCGCCGTCCGCTGGGCACCGCTGACGGTTCTGCTGATGATCGCTGCATTGATCGGCTCGTTCATGCTGTACGGCAAATACGGCAAGGGCATGGTGTTTTTCAACGAAGGCGAAACGCAGTTCGCGTCGATCGTGATCAAATCGCGCGGCAATCTCGCGGCCGATCAGATCAGCACACTCGTCAACGAAGTGGAAGCGCGCATCCTCGACGTGCGTGGCCTGAAGAGTCTGAATACGTGGACAACCGTATCCGGCGATACGCGCCGCGGGCTCGATCGTATCGGCCAGATGTTCGTCGAGGTGGTCGGCGAGAACGAGCGCGACAGGCCGAGCTCCGCAATTCTCGAAGAGATACGCAACCGCACGGCGTCGTTAGCGGGTGTCTCGGTGGAAGTGAAGGCGATGGAGCAAGGGCCGGGCGTCGGCAAACCGATCGAGCTCGAATTCCGCTCGCGCGATCGGAAACTGCTCGAACCCGCCGTGACACGCGTGCGCGAATACATGGATACGCAGGTACAGGGACTGCGCGACGTCGACGATACGCGCTCGATGCCGGGTATCGAATGGAGACTCGAAGTCGATCGCGCCCAAGCGGCGTTGTTTGGCGCCGACGTGACGCAAGTGGGGATGGCGGTGCAACTCGTCACGAACGGGCTGAAGGTCGGCGAATACCGCCCCGACGGCGCGCTCGACGAAGTGGATATCCGAGTGCGGTATCCGCTCGCGGACCGCGGCCTGCTCGCGCTCGATGCGATCAAGATCAACACCGCAAACGGCCTCGTACCGATCTCGAGCTTCGTGAAGCGCGTTCCGGGGCCGAAGGTCGACACGTTCGAGCGCATCGACGGCGTGCCCGTTCAGTTCATCCGTTCCGATGTGATGAAGGGCGTACTCGCCGATAACAAAGTGAAAGAGATGCAAACGTGGATCAAAACCCAACAGTGGGATCCCGCCTTGCGCATCGAATTCAAAGGCGCGAACGAAGAGCAGTCCGAATCGATGCAGTTCATTGCGGTCGCATTCCTGCTCGCCGTGCTGTTGATGTTCGTGATGCTGGTCGGTCAGTTCAACAGCCTGTATCAGGCGTTCCTGATCGTTTCCGCGGTGGTGATGTCGACGGCCGGCGTGCTGCTCGGGCTCGTCATCATGGGCAAACCGTTCAGTGCGATTCTCACCGGCGTCGGCGTCGTTTCGCTTGCGGGCATCGTGGTCAACCACAACATCATCCTGCTGAGTTCGTACAACCACCTGCGGCGCGAGCATCCGGAACTCGACTACGTTGCGCTGATCGTGCGAGCCGGTGCGCAACGGGTGCGGCCCGTCATGCTGACGACCATCGTCACGGTGCTTGGGTTGCTGCCGATGGCGTTCAACGTCTCGGTCGACTTCGTCCACCGCAGCATCATCTTCGGCAGCCAGATGTCGCTGTTCTGGGTGCCGTTGTCGCAGGCGATCGTGTGGGGTCTCACGTTTGCGACCGTGCTGACGCTGGTGTGCACGCCGGCAATGCTGGCGCTGCCGCACATGCTGAAGAAACTGTTCAGCCGACGCGCCAAAACCGCGCCACCGCCGGTTGTGCGCGAAGCGTGATCAAACAATTTCTGGACTGGTACCTCGGCGCGCTCGAATCGGGCGGCTATCCGTTGATCGCGGGTCTGATGGCGCTGGAGAGTTCGGTGGTGCCGCTGCCGAGCGAGGTGGTGATTCCACCGGCTGCGCATCTCGCGTACACTGGCGGGAACATGACGCTGACCGGCATCGTCATCGCCGGAACGTTGGGGTCATGGTTCGGCGCAACGATCATGTACTGGGGCGCCCGGCTGCTGGGCCGACCGTTGCTGATGAAATACGGCCGCTATCTGTTGCTGCCCCAACAGAAGATCGAAGCCGCAGAAGCGTGGTCGGATCGTTTCGGCGCGCCGGGCGTGTTCGTGTCACGACTGCTGCCGGTCATCCGCCATCTGATCGGCCTGCCGGCCGGGATCGTGCGGATGCACTACGGCTGGTATTCGCTGGCCACACTGGTCGGATCGGCCCTTTGGTGCAGCGTGCTGAGCTGGGTCGGCGTCACTGCGGGACAGGACGAAGCGTTGATGCAGGGCAGCCTGTCGCGGATCAGTCTGTGGCTGGTCGGCGCAGGCGCCGTTCTGGTCGCGATGTACTACCTGTTCGTGCACCGGCACATGCGGCGGCGCGCCTGATCGGGTCTCAGCCCGACAGGCTCGAGCGCTCCTCCGCGGTCAGTTGCCGCGCCTCCTGTTCCAGCATCACCGGAATGCCATCGCGGACCGGGTAAGCCAGGCCGCTCGCGCGGCACCACAATTCGTGCTGCTCCGATTTGTAGACGAGCGACGCCTTCGTGACCGGGCAGACGAGGATCTCCAACAGTTTCGCGTCGAGCATGCCGTCCTCTGAGTATCGATGGGAATTCAGCTTTAGCGCGCGAACGGATCCCGTAGCACGATCGTCTCATCGCGGTCCGGTCCGGTCGAAATGATGTCGATCGGCGTGCCCGAGGTCTCTTCGATCCGGCGCAGATAGTTGCGCGCGTTCACCGGCAGCTCGTCGATACGCTGGATACCGAGCGTCGATTCGTGCCACCCCGGCAGTTCTTCGTAGACCGCTTTCACGCCGGAGTAGTACTCGCTGCCAAAGCGCACTTGACCGGCTTCGCCATCGGGACCTTCGTAGTCGACGCAGATGCGCAGCGTCTCCAGACCGTCGAGCACATCGAGTTTGGTGATGCACAAACCGGAGATGCTGTTGATCTGCGCCGCATGACGCAGGGCGACCGCGTCGAACCAACCGCAGCGGCGCGGACGCCCGGTGGTGGAGCCGAATTCGGAGCCGCGACTCGCAAGGCGCTTGCCGACGTCGTCGAACAGTTCGGTCGGGAACGGACCTGATCCGACACGCGTCGAATACGCCTTCGTGATGCCGAGAATGTAGTCGAGGTAACGCGGGCCGAAGCCGCTGCCCACCGCGGTGCCGCCGGCGGTGGTATTCGACGACGTCACGAACGGATACGTGCCGAGATCGATGTCGAGCAACGCGCCTTGCGCGCCTTCGAACAGCAGGTTGGCGCCGGATTTTCGCAGGCCGTGCAGGATCGGAATGATGTCGGCCACCATCGGGCGCATCTGTTCGGCGATCAGCAGCGTTTCGTCGAGCGTCTGCTGGAAATCGACGGTTTTGACCTTGTAGTAATTGGCGAGCACGAAGTTGTGATAGTCCATCACTTCGGCGAGCTTCGCCGCGAATTCCTGCACGTAGAACAGATCGCCGAGACGCACGCCGCGTCGCGCCGCCTTGTCTTCGTAGGCCGGACCGATGCCGCGCCCGGTCGTACCGATCTTCAGTTCGCCGCGCTGATTTTCACGCGCGAGATCCAGCGCCGCGTGATACGGCAGAATCAACTGACACGCCGGACTGATGCGCAGACGCTCGCGCACCGGCACGCCGTTGCCTTCGAGCTTGGAGATCTCCGTCATCAGCGCATGCGGCGCCAGCACGACGCCGTTGCCGATCAGACATTGCACGTTCGGCCGCAGAATGCCTGACGGAATCAGATGCAGAACGGTCTTCACACCGTCGATGACGAGCGTATGCCCTGCATTGTGGCCGCCTTGAAAGCGCACCACTGCCGCGACGTTTTCAGTGAGCAGATCGACGATCTTGCCTTTGCCTTCGTCACCCCACTGAGTGCCGATCACGACTACGTTGCTACCCATTGCTCATCCCGCCTTCATCACCGTCGTTTCAGTGTCTGAACCCGCCACGCACTCTTCTGCCATACGAACTCCCGGTCGCAGCTGTCTGGCGCTTGCTCGTGTTCGTCCAATCCACCGATGACGCACTCACCTGTGTCGCGCAGTTCCCGGATGGCCTGCCACAGCGCGGCACGTCGAGTCGCGGGCACCCATCGCAATCCCGGCGCCCAAACGGCGGCATTTCCTTCGACAGACGCGCGCGGCAGCCGCTTCAGATCGACATCGAAGCCCGTCGCGGAACGCGCCCGCCCGAAGGATACGCCGACCCCGTCGTAGCGGCCGCCGCGCGCCACCGCGCGTCCGAAGTTCTCGCTGTAGGCCGCAAACACGGCGCCCGTGTGATAGCCGTAGCCGGTCAGTTCGCATAGATCGAATCGCAACGTCACCTGCTTGCAGCGCTGCGCAACCGCCTCGGCGAGTTCCCGCAACTCATCGAGCGCGTCGATGACGGTTGCAGGTAATGCGGCGAACTGCGCGCGGGCGCGGTCGAGTACGTCCACGCCTCCGAGCAGATCCGGCAGCGCGAGAATTCCGTCTGCGACCGCTTTCGGGACCGCAGTTCCGCGCAGCAACTCTTCGAGATCAGGTTTCGCTTTCCGCTGCAGCGCCTGGAACACCGCCTGCTCGAGCGCAGCGTCGAACGCACCTGCCGCCGCAAGGCTGCGAAAGATCCCGACGTGACCCAGTTCGATCACCGGCTCGACGATGCCGGCGCAATGCAGCGTATCGACCATCAGCGCAACGACTTCCGCGTCCGCTTCGGTGTCTTGCGCGCCGAACAATTCCGCGCCGGCCAGCAACGGCACGCGAGACTCGAGCACGCCGGTCGGATTCGCGTGCACCACAGTGCCGGCATAGCAGAGTCGCCGGGTACCCTCGCCGCGCAGACTCGCCGCATCGATGCGAGCCGCTTGCGACGTCATATCGGCGCGAATACCGAGCATCCGGCCACTGCGTTGGTCGACCATTCGAAAGGTCTGCAGTTCGAGGTCATTGCCCGAGCCGACCAGCAACGAATCGAGAAATTCGACGAGCGGCGGTTCGACGTACTGATAACCCCATGCCACGAACAGATCGAGCATGCGCCTGCGCAGTTGCTCCAGAGCCCAGGCGTCCGGTGGCAGCACCTCATCGATTCCGTCAGGAA
Source organism: Gammaproteobacteria bacterium (assembly GCA_031363335.1). Classification (GTDB taxonomy): domain Bacteria; phylum Pseudomonadota; class Gammaproteobacteria; order Pseudomonadales; family Azotimanducaceae; genus DATJGR01. The sequence continues at coordinate 4,606 of JANLUG010000126.1, read as the reverse complement.
GACGCCAGGTGTGTCGATTCAAGAAATCCCGCCTTCAAACTGTCGAACCGAAGTCATCGAACGAAATACAGCAACGTCGTTCCGATCACCATGCTCGACAAACCGAGCATCCGGACGGTCAGGTCATCGACCCGTCCCGCCATTTCCGCGACCGAACGCCAGCTGCGCGGTGAGAGGAACGGCAGGATTCCTTCGATGACGAGCACCATACACAGCGCTGCCGCAAGTTCGCTCCACAACATCGCAGCAGCCTAGTAACCGCTCGTCCGTTACTTCTCGCTCTGCTTGAGATATCTGAAGAACTCGTTATCCGGATCGAGCACCAGCAGATCCGTCTTGTCTTCGAATACGTTCACGTACGCGTTGACGCTACGGTAGAACCGGTAGAACTCGGGATCCTGATTGAACGCAGACGCATAGACCGCGGCGGATTTCGCGTCGCCGTCGCCGCGCGTTTCCTCGGCTTTGCGATACGCATCGGCTGCGACGACCACGACCTGACGATCGGCATCGCCGCGGATTTCGAGCGCGCGTTCGCGCCCCGTCGCACGGAATTGCCTTGCCAAAATCTGCCGCTCCGAATTCATCCGGTCGTATACAGCGCTACTGACTTCGGGCGGCAGGTCGATGCGCTTGACGCGTACGTCGAGCACTTCGACGCCGACGTCGCGGCGCATGAACTTGTCGAGCGATTCGGTCAGCTCCTTCATCAGCTCGTCGCGCGCGCCGGAAATTACTTCGTGCATCGTGCGGCGGCTGATCTGGTTGCGCAGCCCTTCGTTCACGCGTTCAGACAGCAACCGTTCCGCCTGCCGCTCGTCGAACGATGTCGCGGTGTAGAACGTCGCGACGTCGGCGACGCGCCATTTCACGAACGAATCGACGATCAGCGGTTTCTTCTCCATCGTGTAGTAGCGTTCCGCCTGCGAATCGAGCGTCAGCACGCGCGCATCGGTGATCTTCACGCTGTCGGCGATCGGCCATTTGAAATGCAGCCCGGGCTGCACGTTGGCGCTTTGCACCGCGCCGAATCGAAGCAGCACCGCGCGCTCCGTTTGTTTGACTTCGAACACGCCATCGAGCGCGAGCAACAGAACGAGCACGACGATGACGCCAAATACCAGGTTTCTCATGGTTCGGCTCCGTCAGCGGCTGGTTCGCCGCGTCGCAGCGCGGTCGTTAGGTGCGACGACGGTCGGCGTATTCGCCGCGTCGGTGGCGGCCGGTGCCGCTGCAGGCATTTGCTGCATCAGACGGTCGAGCGGCAGATACAACATGTTGTTGGCGCCCTTCACGTCGACGAGGATCTTGGTCGAGCGCGACAACACCGTTTCCATTGCATCTATATATAGGCGGTCGCGCGTCACCTGCTTCGCAAGGCGGTACTCACCGAGCAGCTTGTTGAAGCGTCTGGCTTCGCCTTCCGCGCGCGCCGTCACCTGATCCCGATACGCTTCAGCTTGCAGGATTTCCTTTTGCGCATCGCCGCGCGCCTCGGGAACGATACTCTCGCGATACGCGGTCGCTTCGTTGATGACGCGTTGCTGATCTTCCTTCGCGCGCTGCACATCGTCGAATGCATCCTGCACCTGCTTCGGCGGAACGCTCTGGTCGATGTTCGCTTTGCTGACGAGGATGCCGGTGCCGTAGCGGTTCAGATAGGTCTGCAGCCGCTCGCCGACTTCTACCGCAATCGCCGCGCGCCCCTCGGTGATGACCTCGTCCATCTGCTGGCTGCCGACGACGTGCCGCAACGCACTCTCGGCGGCGTTCTCGAGGCTGTCCTCCGGATCGCGCACTTTGGTTGCGAAATCGATCGGGTTGTCGATGACCCATTGCACAGTCAACGTGACGTCGACGATGTTCTCGTCCTGCGTCAGCATCAGCGCCTGGTGCTTGATCGAGTTCACGCGCGTGACGTTGACCGTCTGCACCGTGTCGACAAAGCGCGGGTACCAGTGCAGGCCCGGCATCACGACGTCAGTCTTCACGGCACCGAAACGGAACACGACACCGCGTTCCTGTTGGTCGATCTGATACAGACCGGACAAGGCATAGATGACCACGGCGACGAGCAACACGATCAGCAGCGTGCGCGGATTGACCGACGTCGCCCCCGATCCGCCGCCGGAACCGCCCGTGCGCCCACCGAAGATGCCCGCGAGTTGGCTTTGCAGCTTGCGAAACGCTTCGTCTAAATCGGGAGGACCCTGATCCGCGCCCTTCTGGCCCCAGGGGTCTTTGTCCTTATTTCCCCCAGGTTCATTCCATGCCATTCGTATCAGCCTCTAAATTACGGTCCGGGCGAGGGCGAGATTCTATGTACGCCCTGTGACCCTGGCAACAAAACACCCGGTTGCGTTGCGAGTCGCGCGAGCGATTGCGGATTGAGTCTAACCGTCAACTCCATACCGCCGTCGTCCGACGCCTGTTCATCCAACACCACACCCTGCTGATAAAGCCAGGAACGCGTTTTTCCCGCCGACGGCGACAGTCGCACGCGCGTCGGCGGACTGTCGACACCGAGACGCTCGGTGGTGGCTTCGATCAACAGATCGATGCCGTCGCCGCGTTTTGCACTCACCCACACCGCGACCGGGTCGCCGTGCGCGCCGCGTTCGATGCGCGCCGGCTCGTTCACCAGATCGATCTTGTTGTACACCTCGAGCATCGGCCGCTCGTCGGCGCCGATCTCGGCGAGCACGGCGCGTACCTGTTTGGCACGCTCTTCGTCGTCGCCGTGCATCGTGGCGTCGATGACGTGGATCAGCAGATCGGCCTGCGCGACTTCCACCAATGTCGCCTTGAACGCCTCGACCAGACTGTGCGGCAGGTGACGGATGAAACCGACCGTATCCGCCAGCACCACGTCGCCGACGCCGTTGATGTCGAGCTTGCGCAAGGTCGGGTCGAGCGTTGCGAACAGCCGATCCTCCGCGAGCACGTGCGCCTGTGTCATCGAATTGAACAGCGTCGACTTGCCGGCGTTCGTATAACCGACCAATGCAACCGTCAATACATCCGCGCGCTGTCGCGCACGGCGGCCTTGCTCGCGCTGCTTGCGCACCTTCTCCAGACGCTTGTCGATGGCCTTCGCGCGGTCGGACAGGATCCGTTGGTCGAGTTCGATCTGGGTTTCGCCCGCGCCGCGCAAGCCGATGCCGCCCTTCTGACGGTCGAGGTGAGTCCAGCCGCGCACGAGGCGCGTTTCGGCGTGGCGCAGTTGTGCCAGTTCGACCTGCAGCTGACCCTCGTGCGTGCGTGCCCGCGCGCCGAAGATGTAGAGGATCAACTCGGTGCGCGTCACCACGCGGCACGCAAGGTCCTTCTCGATATTGCGCTGTTGCGACGGCGACAGATCGTGATCGAACACGACGAGATCCGCCGTGTGTTCCGTCAGCAGCGCGCGCAGCTCTTCGAGCTTTCCGGAGCCGACATACAAACGCGCATCGGGGCGCTTGCGCCGCGCGATCAGCAGGGCGAGTTGCTCGATGTCTGCAGAGCGCACCAGTTCCTCGAACTCGTCGATCTCCTCCTGCTCTTCCGCTTGCGAGAATCGAACGTGCACGAGCACCGCGCGCTGTCCCGTTTCGGGTCGGTCAAAGAACAATTGTGTTATCTCTCAGTCGCGATGCCGCCGCGTATCGAACTTAAGATACGGCACCGTTTGGGTGTTTGGCTTATGTACCGGGCCGAAAGCCCGTGAGAGGTAGGTGAGCTACCTGTCTGGGTGCGTCGATGCGCGTTCAGTGTGTGTCAGGCTTCTGGCGCATCTTCGTCATCTCCGGTCGATGAGCTCGGTAGACGGATGTTGCGTGCCGGCACCACCGTCGAAACGGCGTGTTTGTACACCATCTGACTCACCGAGTTGCGCAGCAGAATCACAAATTGATCGAACGACTCGATCTGTCCTTGCAGCTTGATGCCATTCACGAGGTAGATCGAAACGGGAACACGCTCTTTTCTCAAGGTGTTCAGATAAGGGTCTTGTAGGGAATGCCCTTTCGACATCACAACCTCCTGCGTCCCCTCTTTTGACTCAAGGCGTTTATTTGACGCGTAGCGTTCGACGTAAAAAGTACGACTGCGACGCGCGCGTCTTTTCTTATGAGGACGGCCGTACTATGCGGTCACCCCGTATAGATTGCAAGATTGGGGCCGCCTCTGCTATGTCGTTCAGCACGGTTTTACCTGACCAATTGCGTAGCCAGGTGCGCTGTCGTTTTGCTAGCTGACGGGTTGCCGCAACCGCGCGCTCGACCATCGTCGCCTGATCCAACTCGCCGCTCAGGTGTCGCCACATCTGGCGATAGCCGACGGCGCGCATCGACGGTGTGTCGACTGTCAGATCGCCGCGCGCCATAAGAGCGCGAACTTCGTCGACAAATCCGGCGTCCAGCATCTGCGCAAACCGCCGCTCGATGCGCTCGTTGATGACCTCACGCGGCGCCTCGACTGCGAACTCGACGAGCCGGCATCCGAGCGCTTGAGCCACACCGCCGTCCTGCTGGCGCGCCCAGAACTCGGAGATCGGACGACCCGACGTCGTATAGACCTCGAGCGCGCGCAGCAGCCGCTGCGGATTGTTCGGGTGGTTCCCCGCGGC
>JANLUG010000014.1:0-4492 GCA_031363335.1 Gammaproteobacteria bacterium | reverse complement strand
GCCGGAGTCGGTGCGCAACGCTCTTCTCGCCAATGTCGGCTCTACGGTCGCCTTTCGCATCCATGATCGGGACGAGGTTCAGTACGTGCCCCCAGACATCGCTCAGATCGTTGCGACCCCAGCTCGTGTTGAACTGGCCGTGGTTGGCATCGAGCAGATAGAAGCCGGCTTTGAAGCAGCGTTCGCAGGCGACGAATCCGACCCGCGAGTACTGCGCGGACCCCATGTACGACTGCACGTCGCCGTCGTGGCTACCCTGAATGACGAGATAGCTCACGTCATCGAACTTCGTCGGCCGGCTGCGCGGTTCGTATTGCCCGTCGGACGGCGCGATCGCGATGACGCCGCGCAGGTTGAAGCCGTAGTCGAACTTCACGCGCGCGTCGTCGGGATAGAAGGGCAGACGATTGAACAATGCCGCGATCGCGGCTGCTTCGCCGCCGCGCGAATGGCCGATCAACGCGACGCGATCGAGATCGACCTTGCCGTGAAACCGGTGTTGCGGATCCTGATTCCATTGCCGCCACAAGCGCAGGTGCTCGAGCAGCATCCAGCCGCGTGCGTCGTTTTCTTTTTTCAGCCCGCCCCGAAAGCCCCCCAACAGATCCGCATAGGAGCTATTGAGAAAATTCTCGTCCACCGACACGGCGATGACGCCGCGGCTTGCGAACAATTCGCCCAGATAGGCGTAGCCGTGGTCGGAGAAATCCTCCATGTCGTGGTTGCCGTGCACCATCAGCACCAACGGAAATGGCCCGTCGCCATCCGGAAGCCAGACGCGGCCTTGGCGCGGCAACTGTTTCGCGTCGAAGCCCCAATACTGCGTGCGCGCCCAGCCCGCCGGGCCCGACCAGCCTTCGATCAGGCGCGAACCATCGACCGGCTCGCTCACTAGATCGACGTTCGTGCCGAACTCGTTGCGGCGCGCATCGTGACCGCTGCCGTAGGTCAGCGTCGTGACGTGAAATGAACCCGCTACGCCTGGATTCGGAAGATCGAGCGCGGCAGCCGTCTGCGGTGCGCGGGTCGGCGATGCCGGTTCGCTCCAACCAGGCAGCAGAGCCGCGATCGTCAGCGACACCACGCCGATTGCACCGATCGCCGTGGAGAGCGCGCGCGGCCAGGTGAAACCGTGTGTACGCCACGTCGCGATGCCGCCGCCGAGCAACACGACGCAGGCGATCACCGTGCCGACTATCGCCGCGAAGCCTCGCGGCGACACGACGACCCCGAGCGTCACCGCGAGGATCGCCGTCGTCAGCAGCAGACCCCACCAGAATCGCAGCGGTCCGCGGCGAAGCAATCGCAGCAGAAGCAGCACAGCCAGCGCCGCGAGGATTGCCATGCCGATACCCGCAACGACGCCGAGCGCGCGTTCCCAGGCGAAATGCGGCAGCGCGAGTTGCACCACGGCAGACAGCACGAGGAACCATCCGACGAAGCGCAGCGCCGAGCCTGCACCGCGCCATACAACCGGATCCAGGACGATGCGCGCACGAAGCCGCGCGGCAAGTCGCTTGATGAAGTTCAACGCCCGGGCAGTTACGCGCCAGCGCGGGCGGCTGACGCGCCGGCGGCCGCCTGCTTGGCGGCCTTGCGATCGTCCGCCACCGCAATGCGCAGCGTCGGAATCGCGACGGCAATGACTTCCTCGAGCCGTTCGACCAGCGTGATCGACAGTTCCTTGCGAACACTGTCGGGCAGCTTGTCGAGATCCGCCTCGTTGTCCTTCGGCAGAATCAGGTGCTTCATGCCGGCGCGATGTGCCGCCAGCACTTTTTCCTTGATGCCGCCGACCGGCAACACGAGCCCGGACAGCGTGATCTCACCGGTCATCGCGAGGTGCGGACGGATCGGCTCTTCGCTGTAGGCCGAGACGAGCGCCGTTGCCATCGTGATGCCCGCGGACGGACCGTCTTTCGGTACCGCGCCCGCCGGAACGTGGATGTGCACGCCGCGCTTCTCGATGCGCTTGCGATCGATGCCGAGCTTCTCCGCAGCAGACCAGATGTAGCTGCGCGCCGCTTTCGCGGACTCCTGCATCACGTTGCCGAGTTGCCCCGTCAACATCACGCGCTCGTCGCGGTGCGTGAGGATCGCCTCGATGTACAGCACGTCGCCGCCCGCTTCGGTCCACGCGAGACCCGCCGCGACGCCGGCCGGCAGGGACTCACGGCCTTTGTCCGACTGGAAGCGCATCGGTCCGATCAACGTCGTCAATCGTTCCGCGGTGATCGGCACCAATGCATCGCCATTGTGCTTCTCGAGCACCTGACGGGCGCGCTTGCGCGCGAGCCGTCCGATGACGCGCTCGAGTTCGCGAACGCCGGCTTCGCGCGTGTAGCGCCGGATGATGAGCGTGAGCACATCGTCCGGAATGTCGAGCTGGCCTTCTTCGAGCCCCGTTTCGGTTCGTTGCCGCGGGATCAGATAGCGGCGCGCGATTTCGCGCTTCTCGCGGTCGCTGTAGCCGGTGAGGTCCATCACTTCCATGCGGTCGAGCAGCGGCCGCGGAATACCTTCGAGCGTATTCGCCGTAGTGATGAAGAACACCTTCGACAAATCGAACGGCAGGTTCAGGTAGTTGTCTCTGAATTCCTTGTTCTGCGCCGGATCGAGAATTTCCATCAGCGCAGCCGCCGGATCGCCACGAAAATCGCGGCCCAGTTTGTCGATCTCGTCGAGCATCAACAACGGATTGCTGACACCGGCGCGTCGCACGGCCTGAATCAGGCGACCGGGCATGGCGCCGATATAGGTGCGGCGATGGCCGCGCAATTCCGCTTCGTCGTGCAGACCGCCGAGCGACAGCCGTTCGAACTTGCGACCCATGGCGCGCGCGATCGATTGGCCGAGCGATGTCTTGCCGACACCGGGGGGCCCGACGAGACAGATGATCGGCGCCTTCGCGTCCTTGTTCAGCTGCATCACCGCGAGGCTTTCGAGGATGCGGTCTTTCACGTCTTCGAGGCCGTAGTGATCCGCGTCGAGCACTTCCTGGGCATGCTTGAGATCGAGCGCGTCGTCGGTGCGTGTGTTCCACGGCAGTTCGGCGATCAACTCGAGATAGCTGCGCGCGACCTGATAGTCCGCCGCGTTTTCGGACATACGCCCGAGCCGCTTCAGTTCGCGGTCGACTTCCTTCTGCACCGCTTCGGGCAAGTTGGCCTTCACGAGTTGTTCGCGCAGCTCAGCTGTTTCTTCGCTGCCGCCGCCTTCTTCGCCCAACGCCTGTTCAATGGCGCGCTTCTGCTGGCGCAACAGATGTTCGCGTTGTTGCTTGTCGATGTCGTGCTTCGCCGTTTCGGCGATTTCGCGGCGCACTTCGTTGACGTTCTTTTCGTGCAGCAGCACGTCGTGGACTTTCTCCATCAACGCAAGCGTCGTCGGCGCAGCGAGTATTTCCTGCTCTTTCTCGATGTCGAGGTTCGCAAGCGACGCGATGCGGTACATCTGCACGACCGGGTCGGTGATCGAACCGATCAGCTGATGGAACACCTGTAAGCCGTTCTCGGCGTCGAACATCTGCGCGATGGCGCGGGCGAGCTCGTTGTTTTCGCGGATGAGCGCATCTACCCGCGGACCGTCGGGATCGTTCTCGTCGACTTGCAGGTTCGGCAGCAGCTGGAACGTCACTTCGAGATGCGGATCGTTGCTCTGTTCCGCCAGCACGCGCACGCGCTGGATACCTTGCACAATGACGTTGGCGCCGCCATCTCGGCGTTCCACGCGTTTGATGGTGACGAGCGTGCCGATGTCGTGAATTCCGGCGCGATCGGGCGCGTCCTCTTCAGCGTCGCGTTGGGCAACGGTCAGCATCTGCTGACTGTGCTCGGACGAGGCCTTGACGGCTGCGAGTGATTTGGGCCGGCCGACTGCAAGCGGCACGACCAGCTCCGGGAACACCACGGTGTTCTTCAACGGGAGAACTGGAAGCGTCTGAACCGTATCGGTCATTTATGCGGGCCTGCGAAGGTGGACGAATTTCCAATCTTGGGGGCATCGGTCGTGAATTCAATGTTGCTCGCGTTGGATACGTGACGCTACATCGCGTGCGGTTGCGCGACTTCTTATGGAGTCGAGCGGTGGCGCGACTTCGAAAGGGGTCGAGCGGCGGCGGGTCGGTGCGGCGGACACGCTCAAGCCCTCCCTGGGCGCTCCGAACGGCGCCATCCATGGCGCCTCAGGGTCCGCGCACCGACCCGCCGCGGCTCGCCCCCCAGTCACCCGCGACTCCGTTGGGGAGTCACATCGAGACGACAACAACGGCTGTGATGTCCCAACAAGTCAAAAGCCGGTGCCAGGCACCGTCTTTTGACTTGTTCATCGGTTCACGCGCTACGGGCACGTTGGCTGAAGGGTGGATACGCTGCGATCAGGTGGAGGTGGAGGCTTGATGCGCCGTCCCGTTACGGAACCCTGCGGCGCCATGGATGGCGCCGTTCGGAGCGCCCAGGGACGGCTCGAGCGTGTCCGGCGCATCAAGCCTCCA
>JANLUG010000112.1:0-2628 GCA_031363335.1 Gammaproteobacteria bacterium | reverse complement strand
GATCGACGCGACCACCGCGGCGATTTCTTCGGCGCTGAACGCATTGCGTACAGCCACGAAGCCTTCGTTTGTATAGGCCTGCGCTTCGGCATCGCTCAGACGGCGGAACGGCGGCTCGCTGCGGCGCCATTCGAACCCGATGTTGCGCGGATGCAGTTCGTATCTCATGCGAGCCCCCTCACTTCGCGCCGATTGTAAACCGCTCGCGGGCAAGGTCCGCAGGCGACCACTCGGTGCATCTATAGCCCCGCAGCCGCCACGCAAATCGATACGAGCCCGCACCGACGCAGTATTGCGGCAGCGTATCGGGGCCACACGCGCCGGTGCCCACGCCGCGATTGAGATGGTCGAGGTGCACGTCGATGTCGTCGCGCCGTGTCAGATCGACGGTATGTCGGGCAGCATAGAGATCGTCGGCGGTGAAGTGGCTGACCGAAAACTGCGCCGGTTCATCCGGCTGGAACAGCAGCCCGAGCGTGCCGTCGGTCAGTGCGAGCCAGCGCACGTCGGTGTGATTGCCGTGCTCCTGCGGCGTCACATACGGCACGTACTCGTCATCCACGGTAGATGCATATCGGCCGAGCGGATAGCCGAACTGGCGATCGGAATAGTTCTCCTCCGGTCCGCGCCCGTAATAGTGCAACTGTTCCAGGCCGCCCTTCAGTCCGAGCACGACGCCGAGACGCGGCAGATCGTCCAGTTCGCGCGGAATGTCGATCTCTTGCGTGACCAGCATTTCGCCGTTACCCATCACCCCCCAGGTCTCCCGTTGGCGGATCGGCGCGTCTATGCCGCGCACCCGATGCGTCAACGTGCGTCGCAGCTCGAACGCGCCGTCCTTTGTCGCTTTGGCACGCACGTCTTCGACCCTCGACCGCACACCGGCAAGGTTCCACGCCTGCCATTTCGCCAGCACCCCGCCGACCCGCGGCGCCAGGCGCACGCCGTCGTTGTCGGTGGGTGCACGCCACAACGACAGGCGTGGCGATGTTGCCAGCAACTCGCGGCCCGCGAACACGAGCTGCGTCAACGCACCGTTCGCGGCGTTGAATCGCAAGGCCAGGTCCGTCGCAGTGACGTCGATATTCGATTTGCCGCGCACGATCTCAGGCGCACGCGTGTCGCGCCGCCGGCGCGGCGTTGCGCCACGACCGATCAACCATTCGTCGAAGCCCACCTGATGGCCGGCATCTGCCCAGTTCTGGTCGCGCTTCAGTTCGTAGACGAGCCGCACCATCAGTTCCTGTCCCGGTTCGAGGTGCGGCGCGCGGAATTTCGGTCCGATGGTTCGACTCGCGCCGGGCTCGATCGCCGGCACGGACAGCCGTTGCTCCGCTACCGGCGCGCCGTCGATCAGCACGATCATCCGCACGCGATAACGGTCGCTGTCTACGAAATCGCCCCAGTTCGAGATTTCGATGCGCAACGGCGCGCGCTGCACCAGCCGCGCACGCAGCGGCCGGCCGATGCGATGGTGTTCCCAGATGCCCGGATGCGGCGTGCGGTCAGGCCACACCACACCGTTGCAGCAGAAGTTCGCGTCGTTCGGCTCATCGCCGTAGTCGCCGCCGAAGCCGTAGTAAGCGCGGCCGTTCGCGTCGTGTTCGAGATAGCCCTGGTCGACCCAGTCCCAGATAAAACCGCCCTGCAGACCGGGCTGCGATTCGATCAGATCCCAATAGTCCTTCAGGCTGCCGTTCGAATTACCCATCGCATGCGAGTACTCGCACATGATCAGCGGCTTGTCGCCACGATACGTCTTCGCCCAGTGCGCGAGTTCGGCGATGCTCGGATACATCGGCGCGATCACGTCGGAGGCCGGCACGTCGAGATCGCAACGCTCCGCCAACGATGCCTCGAAGGCGCGCCCCTGGAACTGGCCCCACGCGACGAACAACGAGCCTTCGTAGTGCAGCGGCCGGCTGGGGTCGTTGGCGCGCGACCACGCGGCCATCGCGTCGTGCACGGCACCGTAGCCGCTCTCGTTGCCGAGCGACCACAGGATGATGCAAGGATGATTGCGATCGCGCGCGACCATCCGCTGGAAACGCGTCATGAACGACATGGAGTAGCGCGGATCGTGCACGAGGCTGCGCAACCGCGCGTGCGTCTCGATGTTCGCTTCGTCGATCACATACAACCCGAGTTCGTCGCACAAGTCATAGAAGCGATGGTCGTTCGGATAATGCGCCGTTCGCACCGCGTTGAAGTTAAAGCGTTTCATCAGCACGAGGTCTTCGCGCATGTCGTCCACGCCGAACGTCTTGCCGTGCACCGGATGAAATTCGTGGCGATTGACGCCGCGGATGAATACACGCTTGCCGTTGATCAGCAGCGCTTTGTCGCGCACCTCGACGCGACGGAAACCGAACCGCTGCGCAACCGCTTCGATCACTGCGCCGTTCGGGGCGACGAGTTCCGCAACGACGCGATACAGCTGCGGCGTTTCGTGTGTCCACGGCGCGATACCGCGAATCTCGACCGAGTCGCGTACCACGGCGCCGGTGTGAATCGCGGAAGACACGCTCGACGCCCGATGCGAACGATGCCGATACACCTGCACCTCACCGCCCAACGGCTTGCGCACCAGCGCGCGACCCGTGAGCGTTTCGACGCTGTATCGCATCT
>JANLUG010000108.1:0-8639 GCA_031363335.1 Gammaproteobacteria bacterium | reverse complement strand
CGCTTGCCTTCCGGAATGGCCGGGGGTATCCGTGCGAGCACGCGCCAATGCCGCGATATCCGCCGCCGGATATCCAACAACGACCGGCACGATGCTGCTGCTGCACCAACCGGCCTCCTGGGGGGCGGGATTCAATCCCGTCCGGTTCGTCTTCTGTCTCGATGAGACGGGCCGGCGCATCGAGTTCGTCCTCGGCGAGATCAACAACACGCCCTGGGGCGAACGGCATACCTACGTGTTGCACGCCGACAACCCAGCGCCGCGCGTGGAGTTCGAATTCGACAAGGCGTTTCACGTTTCGCCGTTCAATCCGATGTCTCAACGCTATCGCTGGACGATCGAACTCGACGACAAGCGGATCCGGATCGGCATGAGCGTGTATCAACAAGGCCGCGTGGTGTTCCGGTCGGGCCTGTGCCTGCGAAGCACACCCGTAACGGCGGCTGCGCTGCGCCGCGCAGCAATCCGTTATGCCGCACAACCGCTGGTGCATCTGTTACGCATATACCGGCAGGCTGGAACGCTCTGGTTGCGCGGTGCCGTATTCCACAGCCATCCGAAATACGGGACTGATTCATGACGACGAACGTTCTCGGGGACCTGTCGCCGGACTCCGCGTGGCTCGATGCCACTTGCCGACGGCTGCTGGCGACGCGGCTCGACGGGATCGTTGGCGGAAGCCTGAAGATCCACGATGCCGACGGGTCGATACGCGTGGGTAACGCGCCGCCCTGCATCGATGTGTGGGTCCGGGATCGGCGCTTCTACAGACGCATCGTGCGCGGCGGCACGTTGGGCGCCGGCGAATCCTACGTGGACGGAGACTGGGATTGCGACGATCTCGTGGGACTCGTTCGGTTGCTGGTCCACAATCGCGCTGCCACGGACGGATTGGAAGGCGGTGCTGCGCGCGTTGCAGGGTGGATCGCGCAGCTCGCGCATGTCGTGCTGCGCGACAACGACCGACGCGGCAGCCGCCGCAACATCGCAGCCCACTACGACCTCGGCAACGGCCTGTTCGAGCGAATGCTCGACTCGCGCATGCAGTATTCCTCGGCGATGTTCGAGGCAGACGACGACCTCGAAAGCGCCAGCCGCCGCAAACTCGACCGGATCATCGCGAAGCTCGAACTGAATCCAGCCGACCATCTGCTCGAGATCGGCAGCGGCTGGGGCGGTCTCGCAATTCACGCAGCGCGTGAGTCGGGCTGTCGGGTCACCACCACCACCGTTTCCCGCGAACAGTACGAGTACGCGCTCGCGCGTGTCGCTGAAGCAGGGCTCGGTGATCGAATCGAAGTGTTGTGCGACGACTATCGGCAACTGACGGGCCGCTTCTCCAAGGTGGCATCAGTCGAGATGGTCGAAGCCGTAGGCGCCAACCATCTCGATGAGTACTTCGGTGCCATCGACCGACTGCTCGACGACGACGGCCTTGCGCTGCTGCAGGCGATCACGATCGAGGACAGTCGCTACAGCCAGGCATTAGGTTCGGTCGACTTCATCAAGCGGCATATATTTCCCGGCAGCTTCATCCCGTGCGTCTCGGTGTTGCTGTCATCTACTGCGCGCGCGAGCAATCTGGTGCCGGTGAATCTCGAGGACCTCGGCGCAGATTACGCGCGCACGCTCGAAGCATGGCGACACCGCTTCGAATCGCAATGGAGTGATATCGCGACGCTCGGCTACGACGAGCGCTTCCGCAGGATGTGGCGCTTCTATCTGTGTTACTGCGAAGGCGGCTTCCGCGAACGCGCGTTATCGGATGTGCAAGTGCTGTTTGCGAAACCCGGCTACCGCGGTCGGCCCTGGCGCGTGCGCGCGCCGTGAACGTGCATGTCGCGGTCAACGCGGTGTTGCTGCAACTGACCTGGTTTGCCGCGGTGTTTGCTGGAACCCTCGCCGCAGTGCTCGCCGGTGCGCTGTTAGCCGCGCACGTACTTTCGCGCGGCGGCCGGCGCGATCTGACGCTTGCGGCGATCGTCGGCGCGGTGGGACTGGGGCTCGACACACTGTGGATCTACAGCGGGATTCTCGATTATCACGGCGCCCTGCTGGCGCCGCCATGGATCGTGGTGTTGTGGATTGCGGTGGGTCTTTCGCTGAACTACAGCCTGTCGATGTTCATCGGGCGTCCGTGGCTCGGCGGTGCGCTGGCGGCGGCGACCTGCCCGCTGTCGTATCTGGGTGCATCTGCTTTGGGTGCACTGACCATTCCTTCGGCGCCGTTGCTGATCGTCGTTGCGCTGGGCTGGGCTGTCGTATTCGGAAGCCTGTTCGGTGTCGTTGCCCCCTTCTTCAATCGTCAGTTCGAGGAGATCGCCTGATGGGAATTGCCCATGCCATTGCCGAGCGCGGCTACGTTCCGGACTTCCTGGTGCGCCGCGAGATTCGAAAGTTGATCCGCGATCGCCTGCACGACGAGCGGCGCGGCACGCCCGCTGCGCGCGCCGAACGATTCGCCGGGTTGATCAAAGCGCTCGGGAGCAGTCCGGTGGCGCTGCATACCGACGCCGCGAACACGCAACACTACGAGGTGCCCACCGAGTTCTTCGTGCAGGTACTCGGCCGGCATCTCAAATACAGCGCTTGTCTCTGGGAAAACGCCGCCGAAGACCTCGACGCGGCGGAGGCGAACATGCTCCGGCTCTATGCCGCGCGGGCGGATCTGCGCGACGGCCAACGTATTCTCGATCTCGGCTGCGGCTGGGGTTCGTTCTCGCTGTGGGCGGCGCGCCGATATCCCGCGGCGCAATTCACCGCGGTGTCGAACTCCCGCACGCAGCGCACCTTCATCGAACAACAGGCGAAACGGGGCGGTCTGACCAATCTGACCGTCGTCACCGCCGATGCCAACGCGCTCGATTTCCCTGCGCAGTCGTTCGATCGCGTCGTGTCGGTGGAAATGTTCGAACATGTGCGCAACTACAAGGCGCTGCTCGAACGCATCTCGCGCTGGCTCGCCGTCGACGGCAAGTTGTTCGTCCACATCTTCTGCCACCGGGAATTGATGTATCCGTTCGAGACCGAGGGCGATGACGACTGGATGGGACGGCACTTCTTCACGGGCGGTCTGATGCCGGCGGTGAGCACGCTCGGGTACTTCCAGAAACACCTGCATCTCGACAACAGCTGGGTGCTGTCGGGCCGCCACTACCAGCGCACGGCCGCGGCGTGGCTCGCGCGCATGGACGCAAAACCGCGCGAGGTGCGAGCAGCGCTGACGCAAGCCTATGGAGACGATGTCGACCGCTGGGTGCAACGTTGGCGATTTTTCTTCATGGCCTGCGAGGAGATGTTCGGCTACGGTGGCGGTAACGAATGGCAGGTCTGTCATTACCTGATGAGTCATCCGCCGAGCGATCGATGAGATGAAACGAACCGGCGTACGTGCGCGCCTCGGTCGCGCTTTCGCGCTGCAGATTGCCGCGATCAGCGCGGGCGTGATCGTGGGCGTGTTCGGCATCACCTTCATCGTCTCCGACGTGCTGTCGCGCGAGGCGTTGCAGGGCGAGGCCGCGCACTTCTGGAAACGCCTCGCCGAGAATCCTGCGCAGGCGCTGCCGGATACCGACAACATGAGCGGCTATCTCGCCCGCGACGGAGATTCGGGCGGCGTACCGGAGCCGCTGCGGGCACAGCCGCCGGGGTTCCGCCGTATCGATTTTCAGGGCGAGCGGCCGCTCGTGTTCGTCAGCGACGGGCCGGGAGGGCGGCTGTTTCTGGTGTTCCGCCAGCAGCAAGTGTCGAACCTGACGCTTTACTTCGGAGTGATTCCCGGGGCGTTCGTGTTGCTCTTCATCTACGCGCTGTCGTTCGTCACCTATCGCCTCTCGCAGCGCGCCGTCTCCCCACTGGTCAGCCTCGCGCAGCGGTTGGAGGCTTATGAACCGATGCGCGCGGGCGGCCAGCGCCTCGATCTGGACGACCTTCGCGGCAGCGCCGATGCGGAAGTGGCGACGATGATCGAAGCGCTCGATCGCTTCACGCGCCGCCTCGAAGCGTTTGTCGCGCGGGAACGCAACTTCACGCGCGATGCGAGCCACGAGCTGCGCACTCCGATCGCGGTCGTGCGCGCCTGTCTGGATCTGTTGGAGCGCGACAAGCAGCGCCCTGCGGCAGACGCGGCATCGCTGGATCGTATGCGGCGCGCCGTGACTCAAATGCAATCGTTGATCGAGAGTCTGCTGCTGCTCGCGCGCGAGGACGAGCTGCATCTGCTCGACGAAAAAACGCACGTCAACGCCGTGGTCGGCGAACAGATCGATCTGCTGACGGATTTCGCCCGAGATACCGGCAACGTCGTGCGTGTCATCGAACAAGGTGAGCTGGTCGTCGCCGCGCCGCCGCGAATGATCGCGATTGTGCTGACCAATCTGCTGCGCAACGCGTTGACGTACAGTCGCGACGGCGTCGTCGAGGTGACGGTCGGACTCGAGTCGGTGACCGTGAGCGACTCAGGCGCGGGGATGAGCGCCGAGGATCTGAAACGCGTCTTCGAGCCGTTCTTTCGAGGCGGCGCATCGTATGCGTATGCGGCATCCGGCCATGGGCTTGGACTCGCGATCGTGCGTCGCCTCGTCGATCAGTTCGGCTGGTCGCTGGATCTCGCCAGTGCGCCTGGAAACGGTACGACGGTAACGCTGACGTTCAGCGGCGCTCGGGCCGCTCACGGCGCGCGGATATGGAACCCCAATCCCGACACCGTCTCGAGCAATTCCTGATCGAAGCCTCTGTCGACCTGCCGTCGCAGGTTGTAGCGATGGCTGCGCAGCGCATCGCTTGTTCGGCACATCGTCGCCCCACAGCGCCCGTTCCAGGTCTTCGCGACAGACGAATGCGGCGACCCGCACGGTTCACTTCGGCGGTGGCGGCATCCAGCGTGAGATCGGCGATGACGTATCGGTTGGCGAATGTATCTGTTTGCCGGCGGCGAATGATCGCGCCGCAGACTGCGGCGGATTTCGAGGCCGTTCACGCCGGGCAGGCCGATGTCGAGCACGATGGCGTCGTAGCGTTGTGTCGCGGCGAGGTGCATGGCCGTCAGGCCGTCCGCCGCATAGTCGACGACGAAGCCGACTGCCTCGAGATAGGCGCCGACGCTGTCGGCGAGCGGGCGATGATCCTTCGCTAACAGAATCTGAAAGGGTTCACTCATCGAACATCCAATGACACTTAGGCTCGGCGGTGAATCCTCCCGGGGCGAGAGTACTCGCTCAGGCCCGCGCTTTGCCGAGCAGCACTTCCTTCGCGTCTCCCTTAGCCTGCCCCGCAACGATGAAAAGGTATGCAGACAGGAACGGCGCCCCGCCAAGGAATGCGAGCAGACCGAGTAAGAGGCCCACACCGGAGAAGCGGTGGCGCCAGCTCACCCACAGTGCCGAGAGCGCGAGCATGAACAAGAAATCGAGGTTGAACTGGCCCGCCCAGCCCATCTTCGCCATGTCGCCAAAGAAGACCGGGAACAAGCCGAATCCATGGTTCGTAATCACCTCTGCCGTGTAGACGCCGACCACGACAAAGATGATCGCGAGAAAAATGCGGAACGCCGTCATGTGTGTTCACCATTCAGAAGGTGGACGCATGCTAGGTGCGCCGACGTATTGAGATCAATTATCCGCCAGGTAATGCCGTTCACTCTGACGCGGGTTCTCAACCACGGCGCAGCACGACCGGCATCGACGCGAATCCCCGCAGCGTATTGTTGTAGCGCCGCTTCGGCTCCGCAGTCGGCTCGATACTTGTTACCTTCCGCGCGAGC
Source organism: Gammaproteobacteria bacterium (assembly GCA_031363335.1). Lineage (GTDB taxonomy): Bacteria > Pseudomonadota > Gammaproteobacteria > Pseudomonadales > Azotimanducaceae > DATJGR01. The sequence goes on along the minus strand of JANLUG010000108.1, from coordinate 2,878 downwards.
GCCGAAAGCAGAACTTCACCTTCCAAGCGCGCCAGTAACTGCCCGACGCAAACGTGAATTCCGAATCCGAAGCCGACGTGACCCGCCACCGGGCGATCGATTTCGTAACGCTCTGGATTGCTCCACTGGCGCGGATCGCGATTCGCCGCACCGAGAAACGTCAACACCTTTTCGCCTTCGCCGATCGACGTTTCTGCGATTGCGGTCTGGCAGGTGGTCGTTCGGAAGAAGGTTTGAACCGGCGATTCGAAACGGATCGCTTCTTCGAACGCCGCCCGCGCGAGCGATGGATCCGCACGCAACTTCTGCCACTGGTCGGGAAAGCGTATGAGGCAACTCAATGCCGCTGTCAGCGAATTGACGGTGGTATCCACGCCGGCCGTCACAACCGAACGAACCACCAACGAGGCTTCTTCCGACGTGAGCATGCCGGCGTCGGCGGCCGCGTAAATATCCGCGCCGAAGCCATGCGCCGACAACGCATCGCGTTGGATCTGCTTACCCAGCCATTCCAGCACCGGCTGCGCGTGCGCCACGGCCTTCTCGAAGAGCGCGTTTCGCGGACCGAACGAGTTGAACACCATGTCGCCGTAAGGCAGCAGGAAGCGACGGTTCTCGCGCGCCATCCCAAGCGCGTCAGGAAACACTGCCAGCGGATAGGCTTCTGCGAGGTCGGTAACGACATCGATGTTGCCGCGTTCGATCAGACCATCGATCAATGCATCGGCCTCGATTTCGAAACGTGCTCGCAGCTTCGCCATCGCGGCCGCCGAGAGCACCTTCGTCAAGACGCGACGGGTGCGATCGTGCAGCGGTGGATCTGTTTCCAGCACGATGCTCTTCGGGCGCCACGGTGCCTCTTTGGCGAAGTCACCCAGGCCCACACCGCGCGCTGATGAGAACGTTCGCCAGTCGAGCAGCGTGGTACGCACCTGCTCGTATCGCGCTACAGCACAAATGTCGTAGCGCGAAAGCCAGACGACGGGACCCGCTTCCCTCAGTTGTTCCTGGACGGGATACGGGTCGTCGAAATACGCCGTTGAAAACGGATCGATGTCGAAGGACGCAATACCTGCCGGTTGGGTCATGAAGGCTAAACCTCGCTGTTGATTGTGCAGCGGATACCGATGCTCAACCCCCGTGCGCTCCATCCCCTTCGCCGAGAATTGTAGTGGCCTCCGCGAAGGCCGTATTCGCCGCGGGCACGCCGGCGTAAATCGCGGATTGCATCAGCGTCTCCTTCAATTCGTCGCGGGTGAAGCTGCCCTGCTCCAGACCCGCACGAACGTGCAGCCGAAATTCTTCCCAGCGCCCGAGTGCAACGGTGGTCGCGATCACCAGCAGCCGTCGAGTGCGGTGGTCCAGACCGGGCCGGCCCCAGATGTCGTTCCACGCATGACGCGTGATCATCTCCTGAAATTCGGCATTGAAAGGCGAACGATTTGCCAGCGTCTTGTCGACCCATGCATCGCCCAACACCGCGCGACGAATTTTCAGCCCGGTTTCGTACGGCGTGTTTGCGTCGTCGGCCATTTCAGTATTCCTCCGGCGTGTTCATCTCACATTGCGATGATGCTCGAGCGCGCGACGCACGAGTAATTGCGCCTCAGCGGTGTCGTTACCCAATCCGGTCGATTGCAGATTGTGCGCCATCGCCTTCGGATCCACCTCCAATCCCTCGAGCACCACCGCCATTGCGTCGAGCGCGCCGTGGGTGAGTACGAACAGATCGGCCAATACCGGCGCTTCCGCCTGCCAGCCTCCGAGACCCCGTTCGTGTTCCTGCGGCACGCCGGATATCAACGATGTGGCCAGCCCAGGGCAGCGCAACGCCGCCGATAGCGCGACTTGGCACCCGGTGGTGTTGCGCTTGTGGCGCATCGCAGACGAGCCGCCGCGCCCCGCAATTTTCGGCTCGAAGGCTTCTGCTATTTCATCCTGGGACAGCAGCGAAATATCGCGGGCGACCTTCCCCACCGCGCCGGTCACGATCGCAAGCGCCGCTCCAAGACCGGCAATACAATCGCGTCGCGCGTGCCACGGCGTAGGAGGCAACGACAAGCCGAGCTCATCCGCCATACGCCGCGCAACCGCGATGCCTTTTCCCTCGAGTCCGGCGAGCGTCCCCGCGGCGCCGCCGAACTGCAGCTGCGTCGCGCCGTCGCGCTCGCTTCGAAAGCGCGTCCACGCGCTATCGATTCCGAGAAGCCAGTTGGCAGCCTTCAGACCGAACGTGATTGGTTGTGCCGGTTGCAGTAGAGTCCGCCCGATCATCGGCGTGGCGATATGAACCTGCGCCAACCGCATAAGCGCATCGGCGATGCGCGCGAGCAAAGCGTCGATCAGCATCGACGCATGCTTCACCTGCAGTATCAACGCGGTATCCGCGACGTCCTGGCTGGTCGCGCCGTGATGGACTTTCTCCGCGGCGGTTCTGCTGCGAGACGCGACAGCGTCACGCAGCCGCTGCACCAACGGGATCGCGAGGGTGCCGGCGTGCGCCGCCTCGTCGGCAAGCTCGGCGATGTCGACGTTCGGCGCGTCGCATGCGCCGACGATCAGCGTAACGTCGCTCGTTGAAAGCAGACCTTCCGTGCCCAGCGCTCGTGCAAGGGCTGCCTCGAAGGAGTAGGCAGCTCTCAGCAGAAACGCGTCGCCGAAGATCTCCGTCATTTCTGCGGTCGATGCGGAGCGGTCGCGGATCAGTGACGCCATGCTGCCCTCAGATATCGAAGAACACAGTCTCGGCGTGGCCCTGCAGACGTATATCGAAGCGATAGGTCTGCGGGTTCTCGCGTGCAGCAATCAGCGTCGCACGGCGCTCGGCAGGAACGAGGTTGAGAATCGGATCGTCATTCAGGCCCTCGCTACTCTCGAA
>JANLUG010000011.1:0-4117 GCA_031363335.1 Gammaproteobacteria bacterium | reverse complement strand
ATAAGGGTTATCGCGTGCGCGCTTGCGTTCGTGTCGCGAATGATCCCGTACGAACGACGTTTCTGAAGGAGATGGCGGGCTACGTGTCGGGGCGGCTCACGCTGCATCCCGCCGACCTCGACAACGACGGCTGCTTCGACGAGATCTTCAAGGGGTGCCACGGCGTTTGCCACGTCTCGCATGTCAGTACGTACGACGATCACGTCTACGTAAAACGCGTCTGCGATCACGTCATCGCCAGCATCAATCGGTCGGAAACGGTGAGCCGTGTCATCGTCACGTCGAGTATCGCTGCGGTTTTGTCGGAGGTGGACATTCAGGAACTGGTGCGACGTCCCGTGCTCTTCGAGGATCGATATCCCGATGAGCAGAATCCGAAGCGCACACCGGAGCGCGGGCAAGGTTATTCGATGGGCAAGAACATTGCCCAACGAGCGTTCTCGGACGCGGCGCAGCAGAACGGCGGCTGGGACGCGATCACCGTGTGTCCGGCGGACAATGTCGGGCCGATCCAGTCCGCCCACCAGAAGGACATGGGGCCGTGGCAGCACATCATCGAGAAAATGCTGCTGGGGAAATACGAACAGACCGGGGCGTATCGACCGTGGATGATCGTCGACGTGCGCGACGATGCGCAGTGCCACGTCGCGCTGCTCGAAAGCGTCCACGTCAAGAACGGCGAACGCTACATCGCGTGGTCCACCGACGCGATCAATGTCGAAGATATCTGCGCGCGCATCGATCGCGTATTGCCGGAATTGCGCCACGACACTCCCGAAGTGACCGATCCGTTTCCGGACCGGATCAAGGCGCGCGAGGCAGAGTTGAGGCGCGTTTGGGCCGGCGTCGAGTTGCGAAACGACCGCATCCGCGCCGTTGCGTCGGTGACGTTCCGGCCGTTCGACGAAACGCTGCGCGACTGTGTGGAGTCGTTACTCGCGGTGGCAAACGTGCAGCCGAAGCGTCGGGTGGAATGACATGAACCATCCCGCCATAGCTCCGGGACGTGCCGCCGTCATCACCGGTGGCGCCAGCGGCATCGGCTTCGCCGCTGCAAAGCGATTCATCGAAATCGGAATGAAAGTGTGCATCGCGGATCTCGAAGAGGCTGCGCTCGCAGAAGCGCAAAAGGCGCTCGGCGCGAATGCGATCGCCGTGCAGACGAACGTTGCGGATCTCGCACAGGTGGAACGGTTGCGCGGCCGTGCGATCGATGCGTTCGGTGAGGTCGCGGTGCTGATGAACAATGCCGGCACGGGTGGTGGCGGCGGTCCGTGGTCGGGTTACGACGGGTGGCAGCGGGTGCTCGGCGTGAATCTGTGGGGTGTCGTGCACGGTGTGCATGCGTTCTCGCAGTTGATGATCGATCAGGGCACGCCGTGCGCGATCGTCAACACCGGTTCGAAGCAGGGCATCACGAATCCGCCGGGCGACACCGCGTACAACGTCAGCAAAGCCGGCGTGAAAACGCTGACCGAGGCGCTGGCGCATCAGTTGCGTTCGGTCGAGAACTGTCGCGTCACAGCGCATCTGTTGGTGCCGGGGTTCACGTACACGGGGCTGACGAAACGTCGCATTCCAGAGAAGCCGCCTGCCGCGTGGTATCCGGAGCAGGTCGTCGACGAATTGCTGGTACGTATGGCGCGCGGCAACTTCTACCTCATCTGTCCCGACAACGACGTCACCACGGCGATGGACAACGCGCGCGTGAAGTGGAACGCCGACGACATCGTCAAAAACAGACCTGCGCTGTCGCGTTGGCACCCGGACTTCGAAGCCGAATTTGCGCAGTACATGAAAAATGCCTGAACGCGAATCCGAGTTCGCATCGCTCAATGGTGCGCAGATCTATTACGAGACCGCCGGCGAGGGACAACCGTTCGTGATGATTCACGCGGGCGTTGCCGATAGTCGCCAGTGGCAGAACGAGTTCGAGTATTTTGCGGCGCGCTTTCGCGTGGTGCGTTACGACATGCGCGGCTACGGCAAGAGCGAACCGGTGGCCGGTGACTTCAGCCATCTGCGCGATCTCAACGCGTTGCTCGCGTATCTGCACATCGAGGCGCCGCTCGTGTTGATGGGTTGTTCGATGGGTGGCGGAATCGCGATGGATTTCGCGTTGACCAATCCCACGCGAGCGCGGGCGTTGATCATGGTTGGGTCCGGTCCGTCGGGTCTGGCGCTCGACGTGCCCAAACCCGCAGGGGCGGACGAAGTCGAGGCCGCGATCGAAGCTGCTTTCAAAGCCGGCGATCTCGATCGCGTTGCCGAGATCGAAACGCAGATCTGGTTCGACGGCATCGGTCGAACGCCCGCGCAGGTGAATCAGGCGATGCGGAAACTCGCGTACGCGATGAACCGAATCGTGTTGGCGCACGCATCCAAGAACCTCGGAAAGCGATTGCCGGACGCGGAGATACCTGCGGCGAAGCGTTTGGACGTGTTGCATGTCCCGGTGCTCACGATCGTAGGGGAGCACGACTTACCGTATCTGTTGGCGGCTGCCGACCATATGAAGGAGCACATTCCGTCCGCGCGAAAGGTGCTGATGCAGGACGCCGCGCATCTGCCGAACATGGATCATCCGCAATCATTCCGCGGCGTCGTTGAGAAATTCCTGTCCGATGTGCTCGCGATTCCTTAGCTGGTAGCCTAACGAAAACAACAACGGGAGACCGAACGTGATGTATGAGTGATCTGGTTTCCGCGCGAATCAAGACAGTGCGCGATCACATGGCGCTCGAGTGCGAATGCGATTGGGACGCCGTCATCGCGACATTTGCGCATCCGCGTTACGAGATGTACGGCAGCGGCGCGGTGTTCGACGGCGAGAAGGCCGTGCGTGGCTACTTCGCCGCGTCGCGCACGCCGTTCCCGGACCAGGGTAACGAGATCGTTTCGATCGCGGCCGGCGGCGACACCGTGCTGGTGGAGTTCTGGCTCACCGGCACTCATCTCGGGCCGTTGCGAATTGGTGATCGCACGGTGGAACCGACGGGTCGGAAGTTCCGCGTGCGGATGGCGGCGACGTTCGAGTTCGCGCCGGGCAGCGACAAAATCGTTTGCGAGCGCCCGTATTTCGATCAGGGTGCCGTGCTGCGCGCGCTGCAGATCGCGTCATGAAGGTACATCTCGTCGACGGCACATACGAACTGTACCGCGCGTTCTACGGCACACCGCCCAAACGAGCGAGCGATGGCGCAGAAGTCGGCGCAGTGCGCGGCTTGTTGCGTTCGATGCTGGTATTGCTCGGCGAGTCCGACGTCACGCACGTCGCGATCGCGTTCGATCACGTGATCGAGTCGTTCCGCAACAAACTCTATGCCGGCTACAAGACCGGCGAAGGTATCGACGCCGACCTGTTCTCGCAATTCGGTCCCGCGGAGGATGCGATGCGTGCGCTTGGTATGGTGACGTGGCCGATGATCGAGTTCGAAGCCGACGATGCAATCGCAACGGCCGCGCTTCGATTCGCGGAGTCGCCTGGGGTCGAGCAGGTGGTGATCTGTTCGCCCGACAAAGACCTCACGCAATGCGTCAGCGGCAATCGCATCGTCTCTCGCGACCGGATGCGGGGCACCACGTTGACCGATGTCGGCGTGACTGAGAAATTCGGTGTTCCGCCAGAATCGATCCCGGACTGGCTCGCACTCGTCGGCGACAGCGCCGACGGCTTTCCCGGAATTGCGCGTTGGGGTGCGAAATCGGCGGCGTCCGTACTCGCCGTTTACAAGAAGCTCGAAGCGATTCCTGACGACCCTGCTACGTGGACCGCGAAGGTCCGCGGCGCGCAGGTGCTGGCTGACAACCTCCGTGCGGGACGCGACGATGCACAATTGTTCAGGACGCTCGCCACGCTGCGGTTCGACGCACCCCTCGCCGAGACGCTCGATGACCTGCGATGGAAGGGGCCCGATGTGCCCGCGTTGACGAAACTCGCAGCGCGGCTCGGTGACAGCCAACTGGTAGAACAGGCGCGCAAGCTGGTTCATTGACTGCCTATTGGCAAAGCGCCCAGCGACTTCAATGAGGGGCGAGCGGTTCGACTTCGACCGGGGTCGAGCGGCGTGACTTCGAATGGGGTCGAGCAGGTGGTGATCTGTTCGCCCGACAAAGA
>JANLUG010000008.1:0-1220 GCA_031363335.1 Gammaproteobacteria bacterium | reverse complement strand
GCCAAGCTCGTCGCCGGACCGGGCGTGTACATTTGCGACGAGTGCATCGCGTTGGGCCAGATCTACATGGACCATCCGAACGCGCCGGGTACGAAACTCCTCGTCGAGAATGGCAAGCCCGTCGTGAAGGACGGCAAACCGGTCTTCGTCCCCCTGAATCGGGAGGAACGAGACCGGCATGGAGATCTGCTAGGGTAAACCTGCCACCAACTGTCGTCTGCTAGCGAAGCTCAAGCCCCTCTAGCTTCCCGTCAGCCCGCCACTCTTCGAGCAGGTCGAAGAAGCGCAGCGGACCGGCACCGTACATGTCGGAGAAGAATCCGCCCTTGTTGCCGGACGCGCCTTCGCTGTTGTAGTAGCCGGGCGTGCATTCCATGTAGAAGCGCGCGCCGATGCGCGCGAGATTGCGCACTTCATCGACGTAACCGCTTTCACCTTCCACTGTCGGCTCGAGCACGTTCGCGCCGCGTGCACGCGCCTCGGTGACCATGTGCACGACGTGTCGTGCCTGTTCGTTCAGTGCCTGCGGCACGCTGATCGTGATGGCGGTTTGCGTGAAGCCTAGGAAGAAACAGTTTGGGAAGCCATGCGTCGTGAGCCCGTGCAATGTGCGCAGCCCATCGGACCAATGCTCCGACAACGTTACGCCGCCGCGGCCGACGATGTCGTAGCCGGCACGTCGCGTATACGACGTTCCCACTTCAAAGCCCGTGGCGAAGATCAGGCAGTCGAGTTCGTATTCCTGACCGTTTGCGATCACGCCGCGTTCGGTCAGCGCTTCTACTCCTTTACCTTTTGTATCGACGAGCTGCACGTTCGGGCGGTTGTACGTCGGCAGGTACTCGTCGTGGAAGCACGGCCGCTTACAGAACTGGCGATACCACGGTTTAAGTGCCGCCGCCGTCGCCGGATCATTGACGATTTCGTCCACGCGCGCGCGCACCTGGTTCATTTTCCGGTAGTCCATCAACTCCATCAGCACGGCGCGTTCTTCGCCCATCAGGCGGCGCCCGAGTTTGCGCGACGCTTCCTTCGCGGCTGTCCCGGTCAGGTTCCGGAAAATGTCGGTCCAGCCGTCGTGCACGAGGTCTTCGTCCTGATCGCCGCCGCTCACGAGAATGTTGAAGTTCTCCTGCCGGCGTTTCTGCCAACCCGGCTCGAGCGACGCGGCCCACTTCGGATCGGTCTCGGCGTTGTTACGCACATCGACCGACGATGGC
>JANLUG010000056.1:0-17065 GCA_031363335.1 Gammaproteobacteria bacterium | reverse complement strand
CGGCGTCGTGGTCGCGGTTGTGGTGAATGTCACGTCGTAGGTGTCGGCCGCTGCCACGTCGCCGGCGATCGTCAACAGCGGCTGATTGATCACCGACGCTGTCGTGTTGGCGATCGTCTTCCCGGGCGCAACCAGAAAGGTATCGGTCGGCAGGCTCGACGGCGCCGCGTTGATGATCTGCAGCTGGCCTTCCGAGCTGACCGGCCGGGTGATGTCGACGGTGGTCCGCGAGGCGACGCTGCCGGCCCCTCGGGTGACGACGAGCGTTCGTGTATCGCCGGCGGTCAAAGAAATGGTACCCGTCAGCAGGATCGTAGAAGGGTCACCCGCCACCGTCAGCGTGCAGTCGAGATTGCCCGCCGCGAACTCCTGCAGCGGCGCGACCGATCCGAACGCAACGCCGGCAAAAGCAGGCGTGCCGGCTACCGGCCCTACATAGAGGTCGACGGAAGGCACGTCGGCGATCAGATTCGTCACCCGAAACGCACCCGGCAGCGCTTCGTTCGGAAAGTTGGTCGAGCTCTGGTTAGTGAGTTGCACCACGCGAAAACCCGATCCGCCCGGTCCGAAGTAATCCACGACCACGAACATGAGGCGCGTCATATCGGCGATCGGAAACACGCCGGAGTCGTAAAGCACCGTCGTGCTGCCGGCTGCCGTCACGCGCAGCCGATGATTCGTGCCTGACGGCACTGTCGCCAGCTCCGAGAACTGATCGTAAGCGACGGTCGTGAGCTTCGTAGACGTTGCGATGTCTGCTGCCGCGTCCGTCAGATAGACGTCGAGCGACGGCTGACCGGCCACCGTCTGCATCACCTGAACTTCGGCGTTGCCGGCGGTAATCGCCGGCTGCGGATTCTCGACCGTCTTCGTGTGCCGGTCGTTCAACGTGCCGACGATGAACACGTTGACCTGATCGTCCACGCCGATGGCGACCTGTTCCTTGTTGATCAGCGCAACCGCCACGGCGTTCGGATCGAGATACTGCACGTTGATGGCGTATTTGCCGGTCACCAGTTGTTGCAGCGACGTCGCCTGGGCGAACGACACGCGCGTCAGCGTGGCGCCGTCGAGGCCGGCCAGAAGCGTTGGGCTGTCGGGCAGCGTATTGATGAGGCGAAGAAATCCGGACGTGATCGGCTTGTTGCTCGGGCCCTGGCCGTTGCCGTCATAGCCGCTCCCGCCGCCGCAGCTCGCCAGGACGATGCTCCAAAACACGACCAATAGATTGCGCAACGCGCCAGTGCGGTTCAGCACGGGTGAGACCCTTCGAAGAAAAGCGCGCAAGTATACCCGCGAACGTTCGGCCGCATAGGCCGTCCGATGCGCCGTCCGATATCGCCAGGATTCGTTTGAGGCGCCGCGTCCGCGGTGATACAAACCGGCCACCCATCCTCGTCGGACAATCCGCACATGACGTATCAACACCTCGCGATCGAGCACCGCGGGCCGATCGCGATCGTGACCTTCAACCGGCCGGAACGCGCCAACGCATTGAACTACGCGCATCTCGCCGAGATCGAGCAGGTCGCCTTGGCGTTTCGCGACGACGCCGAAACCCGCGCCGTGATTTTCACCGGCGCGGGCAAGCACTTCTCGTCCGGCGCCGATCTGACCGACCCCGGCACGGAGTATCGCGTGCCGATGGTGCTGCGGCGGCGCCGTACGCGGATCGGCGAGCGGGCCATTCACGCGCTGCACGAGATCGATCAGATCACGATCGCCGCCTGGAACGGCGCGGCGATGGGCGGCGGTGCGTGCATCGCGACCGCACTCGATTTTCGCATCGGTGCCGACGACTGCTTCATGCAGTATCCCGAGATCGACATCGGTCTGAATCTAATGTGGCAGAGCCTGCCGATGTGCACTCGACTGGTCGGCGCGGCACGCGCGAAGCGACTGGTCGTCGGCGGCGAGCGGATCTCCGCTCCAACGTTGCTGCAATGGGGCGCGATAGACGATTTGGCGCCGCGCGCCGAACTGATACAACACGCATTCGCGATGGCGGAACACTACGCGGCGAAACCGCCGATTGCGGCGCAGATGATCAAACGCAGCATCAACGCGATCCAAGCGGCACTCGACCGCTCTCTGATGCATATGGACGCGGACCAGAATCTGCTCGCGCAGACGACCGACGATCGCCGCACCGCCGGCGCCACGTATCGCACCGGCGTGAAACCGGAGTTCAAAGGCGACTGATCGGCCGCTCCGTCGGCCGGCGAAGGATATGCGCCGGTAACGGAATAGAAGTAGCATCGTTGCCAATCCGAGCCAAAGTGGAGCCCATCCATGGCAAGTCATGCCCCCACAGACCGCACCGTCGACGACCACAATATCTGGCGCCTCGACAGCCCCGGCGCCGCCGGTTGGAAACGTACCGCGCGCGCCGACGACCCGAACAAATTCTTCATCGTCTCGGCCGACTGTCACGTGCAGGAACCGAACGACCTGTGGCTGCAGCGGATGCCGAAAGACCTGCATCACCGCCTGCCCGGCGTCAGCGTCGATCCGAAGGGTGAAAAATTCCAGAAAACCGAAGGCTTCCGGCCGATCCGCATCCGCGACGTACCGTTCGAAGGCGAAGACAAGCTGCGCAATCAGTCCGGCAAGACGCCCGAAGAACGCCTGAAGGATCTCGCCGCGGACGGCGTCGATTGCGAAGTGCTGTTTCCCAACAAGGGCCTTGCGATGTGGGCGACGCCCGATGCGAAGTTCAGCCAGGCGATGTGCCGCGCCTACAACGAATGGGCGTGGGAAGTGTTCGGCCCGTACAACGACCGACTCGCGCCGATGGCGTGCATCGCGTCCGGAGATATCGAAGGTGCCATTGCCGAAGTGCAGCGCACGGCCAAGCTCGGCTTCAAAGGACTGTCGCTGCCGTGCAAGCCGGTATGGGGCGCGCCGAACCACGAAGACCTCAACTACAACCTGCCCGATCTCGATCCGCTTTGGGCCGCGATCCAGGACGCCGATCTGCCGGTGACCTTCCACGTATCGACCGGCCGCGATCCGCGCACTGCACGCGGCAACGGCGGCGCCGTCATCAACTACGCGGTGCATTCGCTTGCACCGACGATGGAACCGATCGTCAACATCTGCGCGTCGGGCGTGTTGGAGCGTTTTCCGACGCTGCGCTTCGGCAGCATCGAAGCCGGTATCGGCTGGGTGCCGTGGGCGCTGACGGCGATGGATGAGGCGTATCGCAAACATCACATGTGGGTGCGGCCGAAGCTGCAGGCACTCCCCAGCGACTACTTCAAGGCGCGCGGCTTCGCGAGCTTCGGCGAAGACGCGCCCGGTTTGGATCTAGCACGCGGGCACGGGCTCACCGACAACTTCATGTGGGCGAACGACTACCCGCACCACGAAGGCACGTGGCCGCACTCGGCCGCCGCGATCGAACGCACCATGGGCGGCCTCACCGACGAAGAGCGCGCGAAGATTCTCGGCCTGAACGCGGCCCGGGTTTTCAAGTTCGACGTACCGGCGCGCTATCTGAAGTTCAGCGACACCGCCGCGCTCGCCGCGCGACGCGGATGAACGACCGCACCCTGCGCGGCAAAGTCGCGGTCGTTGGCGTCGGCGAAACTCCGTACTACAAGCGCGGTCAATCACCCGATGCAGAGTTCAAGCTCGCGCTTCAGGCGGTCGTCACCGCCTGCGCGAGCGCCGGCATATCGCCGAAGGAAGTCGACGGGTTCGCGTCGTTCAGCAACGATCGCAGCGACGCATCGCGGCTCGCAGCGGCGCTCGGCATCAAAGATCTGCGGCACGCCAGCATGCAGTGGGGCGGTGGCGGCGGCGGCGGATCGGGCGCCATCGCAAACGGCGCGGCGGCCATTGCGACGGGTCAGGCGGAATGCGTCGTCGTGTTCCGCGCGCTCGCGCAAGGTCAATTCGGCCGCTTCGGCCAAGGCATGCGCGGGCAACGCATCTCCGGCGAGTTCGCGCACACCATTCCGTATGGACTGATGTCGCCGGCGCAGATGTTCGCGATGAAGGTACAGCGCTTCATGCACGACCACGGCGTCGAACAGAACGCGCTGCGCGCGATCTCGCTCGCCAGCTACGCACACGCACAACGAAATCCGCGCGCCGTCATGTACGGCCAGCCGCTCGACGAAGCGAAATACGACGCCTCGCGCTGGATCGTCGAACCGTTCCATTTGTTCGACTGTTGCCAGGAGAACGACGGCGCAGCTGCGATGGTGCTGGTATCGGCCGAGCGCGCCGCCGACTTCGATCACCCCCCGTGCTACCTGTTGTCTGCAGTCGCGGGCAGTCACTATCGCGCGGCGGCACCCGTACACAACACACCCGACTACGCGACCTCGACGTTCAAGACGCTCGCACCGCGGCTGTTCGAGATGGCCGAAGTAACCCCAACCGATGTCGACGTGCTGCAGAGCTACGAGAACTTCACCGGCGGTGTGCTGATGAGCATCGTCGAGCACGGCTTCTGCGAACCCGACGAGGTCAACGAGTTCTTCCAGACGAAAAATCTGCTCGCGCCGGGCGGCCAGCTTCCGTTGAACACGAGCGGCGGAAATCTGGCCGAGTGCTACATGCACGGCCTCGGGCTCAACATCGAGGCGGTGCGGCAGATCTGGGGACAATCGACCAGTCAGGTGAAAGGCGCCGAGGTGTCGATGGTGATTTCGGGTCCGATGGTGACGCCGGTCAGCGCGTGCATCTTCGGCGCGGAGGCCACGCTATGAATGCCCCCTATCTGAAGCCCGGCCTCGCCGGACCCGTCGCGTCGCCCGACGGCCTCGACGCGCCGTTCTGGCAAGGCACGCGCGACGAACAGCTGCTGCTGCAACGTTGCGGTTCATGCAACCGCTGGCAATGGGGGCCCGAGTGGATCTGCCATCGCTGCCTCAGTTTCGATCTGCGCTACGAGGCGACCGCGCCGCGCGGCATCATCTACAGCTACGAACGCGTCTGGCATCCGGTGCATCCTGCGCTGAAGGATCAAGGTGCCTATCTCATCGTGTTGGTCGAACTGCCGGATGCCGATGGTGTGCGACTAGTCGGCAATCTGCTCGGCGATCCGCGCGCGCCGGTTGTCATCGGCACGGGTGTGAACGGCGTATTCGAACACCACAACGACGCCGAGCCGCCGTTCACGCTGCTGCAGTGGACACGCGCGACCTGATACATACGATTCGATCCACGAGCGATTCGATTCACGAGGAACCTTCATGGAGTTGAGATTCACCGCGACGCACGATCGCTTTCGCGAGGAAGTGCGCGAGTTCTTCGACACCGCGCTCACTGACGAACTGCGCGCCGCGCGCCGTTTCATGACGAGCGTGTATTGCGACCACGACACCGGCCTGAAGTGGCAGCGCATCCTGCTGGATAAAGGCTGGCTCGTGCCGAGTTGGCCGACCGAATACGGCGGCACCCACTGGACGATGACGCAGCGTTACATCTTCAACTGCGAACGTGCCCGCGCGAATCCGCCGCCGGTGTCGCCGATGGGGCTTGCCATGCTCGGCCCTGCCCTGCTCGGCTGCGGCACGCAGGAACAGCGCGACTACTATCTGCCGCGCATGCAGCGCGGCGACGATTTCTGGTGTCAGGGTTATTCGGAACCACAAGCGGGTTCCGATCTCGCCGGCCTGCAGACTGCGGCCGTCGCCGACGGCGACGATTACATCGTGAACGGCACGAAGATCTGGACGACGCACGCGCACTACGCGAACCGGATGTTCTGCCTGGTCCGCACCGGCCACTTCGAGCGCCCTCAGATGGGCGTCACGTTCCTGTTGCTCGACATGAAAGCACCCGGCGTCAGTACGCAACCGATCCGCTTCTTCTCCGGCGACTACGAACAGAGCCAGGTGTTCTTCGACAACGTCCGCGTGCCGCGCACGCAGGTAGTGGGTGAAGAGAACAAGGGCTGGTCGGTAACGAAGTATCTGCTCGAGTTCGAACGCGGCGGCGGCAGCGCCGCGCCGAGCCTGATCGAGGCGATCGAGAAAGTCCGCGCACTGCGCGGCGACGATTCCAACCTGCCGGGCGAGGTCGCGCTGACGTCGCGGCTCAACGCGCTCGAAGCGGAGGTGAATGCGCTGGAGATGACCGAATTGCGCTGCCTCGCCGAGATGGAGAAGCGCGGTTCACCCGGCGCCGCATCGTCGATGCTGAAGATCAAGGGCACCGAGCTGTCCCAACAGATCACCGAAGTCGCGATCGAAGCGGCGGCGTACTACGGCATACCGTATCAACCCGACGCAATCGAGAGTCTCGGCCGTTCCGGATTCGTCGGTCCCGAGGAGGCGCTCACGGTCACGCCGTTCTACTTCAACAACCGCGCCGCGTCGATTTACGGCGGCTCCAACGAAATACAAAGAAATATCATCGCGAAAGCAGTGCTCGGCCTATAGCGCCGGACACCCGAGGGGAAGCATTCATGACGCTGAACAAACAGATCGTGCTCGATCGGAAACCGAATGGAAAACTGACGGCGGATTGTTTCCGCACGCAATCGAGCCCGGTCACGGACCCAGGACCGGGCGAGGTGTTGTGCAGAACGTTGCTGCTGTCGCTCGATCCGGCAAACCGCGCGTGGATGCAAGGTGCTACGTATCGCGGCGAAGTGCATGCCGGCACGGTGATGCCGGGTTTTACGCTCGCAGAAGTGGTCGCGTCGAACGACATCAAGTTCAAAGCCGGCGACCTCGTCGAAGGCGACGGCGGCTGGCAACAGTATTTTGTCGCGCCGGCCAAAGCGCTGCAGAAGCGCGTTCGCCGCAAGCCGTTGTCGCATCTGATGAGCGTGCTCGGCGTCACCGGCAAAACCGCTTACTGCGGATTGCTCGACATCGGCAATCCGCAACCGGGTGAAACCGTGGTCGTTTCCGCGGCGGCCGGCGCAACGGGTTCGATCGCGGCACAGATCGCGAAGATCAAGGGCGCGCGCGTCGTCGGCATCGCCGGCGGTCCGGATAAATGCCGCTGGCTCGTCGACGAACTGGGGCTCGACGACGCGATCGACCATCGCGAAGGCAATGTCTATGCAACCTTGAAGTCGAAGTGCCCGGACGGCATCGACGTTTACTTCGACAATACCGGCGGGCCGATCCTCGAAGCCGCTCTTTCGCGAATGAACATGCACGGCCGCATCGTCTGCTGCGGCGTCGTATCGCAATACGACACCGCAAGTCCGGCATCGGGTCCGCGCGGCGTACCGGGTTTGTTGGTGACGAAGCGCCTGAAGATGCAGGGCTTCATCGTGATGGACTACGTCAAACTGCTGCCGCAGGCGGAGAAAGATCTCGCCGCATGGACGGCTGAAGGGAAATTGAAGGTCGCCGAAGACATCATCGACGGACTCGACAATGCGCCGGCCGGCCTGGTCGGCTTGTTGGCGGGCGACAACCGAGGCAAACGGATGATCCGCGTCGCCGACTGATGGACGTACTCATATCGGCCAAAGTGGCCGCAATCTTCCTGCTGATCCTCTGCAACGCGTTCTTCGTCGCGTCGGAAATTGCGCTGACGTCGGCGCGACGCAGCCGTATCGCGCAGCTCGCCTCCGAAGGCGACAGCAGCGCGCGCATCGTGCAGATGCTGCACGCCAACCCCGAGCGCTTCTACTCCGTAACGCAGATCGGTATTACGCTGATGTCGCTCGCCTTGGGCGCCATCGGCATCGCCACGTTTACCGAAGTGATCGACCCTCCGGTGGTACGCGGCCTCGCCCACCTGAGTTTTCTCGGTGCCGAGTTCACGTCCGAATCCATTGCGCATACCGTCGCGCAGGTGCTCGCATTCCTGCTGGTGTCGACGCTGCACATCGTCGGCGGCGAGCTTGCACCCAAGGTCTATGCGTTCCACAAGCCGGAAGCGCTGAGCCTCTCGGTCGCGCGGCTGATCAATCTGTTGTATCGGCTGTTCAGGTGGTTCATCTGGTTGTTGAACCATATGTCGAACGGCCTGCTGCGCTTGTTCGGCCAGCGTGATCTGACCGGACCCGGCGGCGGGCATTTCTCGATCTCCGAGGAAGAGCTGCGCACGATTCTGATCGCCAGCGAATCGGCCGGCGTGCTGGGCGCCGCCGAGACGGCGATGATCCGCGGCGTATTCGATCTGGAAAAGCACACCGCCGGCGAAGTGATGACGCCGCGTAACCTGGTTGTTGGGATTCCGCACGATGCGACGATCGATCAGGCGCTCGAGATCTTCCGTACCGACCGCCACCACCGCTATCCGGTGTTCGAGAGCAGCATCGACCGCATCGTCGGCATTCTGTCGATCAAGGAACTGCTGAACCACATCGACCTGAGCCACGGCGCATCCGACGGACCACGGAACATCAAAGAGCTGATGCTGCCGGCGTATCTGATTCCCGAGACGATGACGTTGAAGACGCTGTTGAAGGAGTTTCGCGCGAAGCGGCAGCAGATGGCGACGGTCATCGACGAGTTCGGCGGCACTGCCGGGCTCGTTACGCTGGAAGACGTGCTCGAGGAAATCGTCGGCGAATTCGAGGACGAATACTCGCCGCGCGCGAAATCGCTGCGCATCCGCCGTCACGGCGATCATCTGCTGATCGATCCGCGCATCCGCATCGACGAATTCACCGAAGCAGTCGGCGCGCATATTCCGCCCGGCGACTACACGACGTTGTCCGGTTTCATCTATCAGCGGCTCGAGCGCATCCCGGTACCGAAGGATCGCATCGTGCTGCCCGAATGCGTGCTGACCGTCGACCAACTCGACGGACCACGCATCGTCCAGATCAGTTGCACTTTGACGAAGCACGCCGACAGGAGCGATTTCCATGAGCACATCTGACCGAGTCTCCATCGCCGACCGCTGCGGCTTCGACGCCGAACGCCTCGCCGCGATACCGGGAGAGATGCAGCGCTTCATCGATGGCGGCGACCTGTCCGGCATGGTGACGCTGATCTGGCGGCGCGGCGCAATTGCGCAGGTCGATGTGCTCGGATCGCGCAACCTGGCCGAGAAGCTGCCGATGCAGCGCGACACATTGTTCCGCATTGCGTCGATGACGAAGCCGGTGACATCCGTCGCCGCGCTGATGCTGATGGAAGAAGGACGCTTGAAGCTCGACGACCCGATCAAGAACTGGATGCCGGAATTCGCGAACGTGCGCGTCCTCGCCAGCCCCAACGGCGCCGTAGAGGCGACAGTATCTGCGGCGCGGGACATCACGGTGGACGATCTGTTCACGCATCGCGGTGGATTCGCCTACGCGTTCACGTCAATCGGACCGATCGCCAAAGCGATGGATGAGAAGCTGCCGCCCGGACTGACGCCGGACGCCTGGCTCTCGGCACTCGGCTCGATTCCGCTGAGTTACCAGCCCGGCGAGCGGTTTCACTACAGCCATTCCACGGATGTACTCGGTTTTCTCGTCGCGCGCGTTGCCGGAATGGATTTCCGGGACTTTCTACGCAAGCGGATCTTCGAACCGCTGCAGATGCACGACACCGATTTCTGGACGCCGGCCGACAAACGCAATCGGGCCGCGGTGGTCTACCGCCCGGATTCGGAATCGAAGTTGCAGCCCGTGCCGTTCCCCGAATACACCGCGCCGCCGGCATTCTGTTCCGGCGGCGGCGGTCTTGTATCAACGGCGGACGACTACCTGCGTTTTGCACGCCTGCTGCTGAATGGCGGAAGCCTCGACGGCGTCCAACTGCTGAAGCGCGATACGGTCGCGTTGATGGCGCGCAATCGCCTCACCGACGCGCAGCGACAAATACCGTTCATGGGTATTCCGTTCTGGGCCGGTCAGGGCTTCGGGCTCGGCTTATCCGTAGTCACCGATCCGGAAAAGCAGGCCTGGATGGGACTCGGTTCCAAGGGCGCGTTCGGCTGGCCCGGTGCGTTCGGCACATGGTGGCAAGCCGATCCGGCGCACGACATGGTGTTGATCTATCTGATCCAGAATTCACTGCCCCTGGGGCCGGAGATGGCATCGCAGCTGGCGACCGGCCAACGTCTCGGATCGCGCATGGCGCTGCCGCAGTATCAGCGGTTGGTGCACGCCGCAATTCGGGATTGATCGCGCCTTTTCCATTCGTCAGCGCAGATTGGTCACCCAGACGAGCAAGTGAAGGGGCAATCGTAGATACCCACGACCGCACAACGATGCGCGTGTTACGATCCCTTCCATCCGTCGTCGCGTTCAATCAGGAGGCCTCGTGCAACGCTCAAAGCTCGCACTCGTCGCTGGAATCCTCGGTGCCATTGGCCTCGTTGCTCCGGTCATCGGCGCCACCCTCGCGCATTTCGAGGTAATACAGCCGTTGGGCGGCTTTGCTTTGTCGGGCTTGGGTCTTTTGTGCGCCGTGATCGCCGGGTTGATCGGACTGGCTGCGCTCTACTCAACGCGCGCAGCGGGCAATCGCAGCGGACGCCCGCTCGCCTGGGTCGGGGTACTCGCTGCACTGCTCGTAATAGCCGTAGTCGGCTTTGTGCGACGAGATGCCCCTGCAGTGCCGCCGATCAACGACATCAGCACGGATCTCGTTGCGCCTCCGGTGTTCCCGGATGACCCCTCAGGCCGTGGCCGAGACATGGCTTTCCCCGCCGGCTTCGCTGAGCAGATCAGCGCGACGCCTGCCTATCGAGATCTGCAGTCGGTGCATGTCGCTCGCGCAAGTTCCGACGTACTGCAGCAAGCCGAAGCCGCGGCGCGCGCCGTCGGTTGGAAGATCACGGCGACGGACGCAGCGCACGGCAGCATTATCGCCAACGACACCACGAAGCTGTTCCGTTTCGTCGACGACATCGTGATCCGCGTGCGCGATGACGGAGCGGGCGGCTCGATCGTCGACGTGCGCAGCAAGTCGCGCGACGGCAAAGGTGACAACGGCACGAATGCCGCGCGTATCAGACTCTACTTTCAAGCGCTGGCGGGGTAACGAAGGCGCGCCGACGCGCCGCGATCACGACCCGAACCGATAGCGGACCTTCAACACCAGCGAGTTGTACAACGGACTTTCGAACGCGTCGTTGAACAGACTTTCGAACGTCGAGTCGCCCAACCGCCGGGTTTGATTCGCCTGGATCGTCAGTACGACGAACACTTCGGACAGCGGCGCAACCTCCCAGCGGTAGCGTGATTGGAAGATCAGGTTCGACACCGAAAAGTTGCCGGGCACGGCCGGGTTCGACACCAGCTCCAGGTCACCTGGTTTCGTCGGTACCCGATACACCTGGTCGGCGTTCGCTTTGATGCCGACCCACTGCAGCGACGTGCGGAACTGCTGATCGGCGCTGATGTAGTACTCCAACGTGAGTTTCGGCTCCCACTGAATTCCGTCGTAAGTGCCCATGAACCGTCCGGCCCGGTGCAGCAGCCAGTCGTTGGTGTCGTAGTACGCCGTGCCGATCGATGCGCGGAAGCGGTCGCTCGGGCGCCAGTCGATCTGCCCTTCGCCAGTCCACGTGTTGCCGCCGAGGTCCTCGCCGATGAACCCACCGCCGATGCCGACACCCCATTCGAGCGCCGCGTCGGAATCCCAGCGCACGCTCCACTGTGGGTGTTGGTCGATCCGGAACGTGCCGAATCCGCCGCTGTTGATTTCATCGTAGCTCTTCGGGAAGAAGCTTGCGCGCGTGACGAGCTTCGAGCGGTTGTTGAATATCAATCGATCTGAGACAGTCACACCGCCGCCGGTGAACAGTTCTTCGTGGTTCTCCTGCACGAACCCGCGCACGTCGAACTGGTTTTCGTGCGCCCAGCCGAGATTCGACACGGTGCGAGTGTGCGACGCGCGAACCCTAACGAGGTCGTTACGTTCGAGATAACCCAGGTCGTTGATGTCGATCGCGCTGTCGAGATAGTCGAAACCCACGCGTGTCGTAATGCCTTGTCGAACGAAATACTCGAAATCGACGAAGCCGCCGTAGCCGGTGTTCTCGCCGGTAACGCTCGACGTGAACATCTGACTGTCGACCTTCAATTTGCCCTGCGATGACAGGTAGTGCGCATCGACACTTTGTGCGAACGCCTCCCGCGCGGGGTTGTCGACGGCAGTCGACAGGAATCCGAGTGCCCGATAGGCGCCGCCCTCGGAGGTTTCGTACAGCAATCGCGCGACGCCGTAGTTGTCGCCCGGCTCCTTCCAGTTGACGTTGGTGCCGTCCGGCAACTCGCCATGGAACACGACGTCGTCCTCCGCCGCGGCGAGCAGGCCGTATCGAAGCGACCCGGCCTGCCCGGTCACCTTCGCGGCGCCCAGCAAGTCGACCGGCTGCACGAGATCGCGATTGTTAACGATCGTGTTGAGGCGCTCGTTCGGCGTGCGCGGCGCGCCGCCGATGCGTCGCGTGTTGACCATTGTCACCGGCGCGGCACTGTTGCCGACGTCGCGGGAGCGCGGCTCCGCGCGCGGTGTCGCGACGAAGATCTCCTGCCCTTCGAGAAAGAACAGCCGCTTCTCCGGGAAGAACGTCTCGGTCGCCGTCAGATTGACGATGAGGTCGTCCGTCTCGACCGCGGCGAAGTCGGGGTAGATGGTGGCCATGAGTTGCGAATTCGTCGTCGGGCGCCAGAACACGTCGCCGCCCAAGCGGTAGCTCATTTCGTTCTGCACTTCGTCCCACGTTGCAGCGGCGAACGGATACACACTGAACTGTTGGCGCGGCGCGACCTCGGTGAGTTCGATCGGCTGCAGCACCGACATGAATTTCGGTTTCGTCGCAGGCAGTGCCGGCCAGCCCCAGCGCTCGTCGCGCGAGCCCACGCGCCGGCTCATGTAGAGACCCATATGGCGCGTCGGTCCGCTCGACGGCATCGCGACGGTGCTCCACGGGATGAAGAACTCGGCTGACCAACCATTCGGCGTCATTTGCGTCACGCCGTACCACGGTCCATCCCAGTTACTGGAGTACTGTCGTTCGGGAAGAACCGTGCCGTCGCTGTGTGAATCGCCGAGCGCAACGTTGAACCAGAATCCGTAACGACCCTCGCCCGATGTATCGATGGTGAAGCTGACCTCGTCGCGGGCCACCTGGAAACCGACGTCGCGGCTCGACAGGCGCTTCAACCGAGTCTCCGGCGGTTGTTCGAGATCGAAGCCGACGTAGAGTCCGCGCGAGGTATAGAAGAGCTTCGCGCGCGTCGCGTACGGCGGCGTCGCGAGCGTGTCGGGTTCTACCACGACGAAGTCGGAGATGACGGGCAGATCGCGCCACACGGATTCGTCGAGCCGCCCATCGACCTCGATCGGCGTCGCGTCGTCGGCGCGCGTCAGCGACATCGCGGTGCGCACCTCGAGGACGTCGTTCGTGCCGAACATCGTGGGTGCGCCGGATACGCCTTGCGCGCACACCAGCAGCGCGCCGGCGAGACCGCTGTGAATGGCATTCAACATGGTTCGTGCGTCTGGCCTAACGGCACCCCACCGCCGCCGGATTCGCCGGAAGATGGTCGAACCGCCCGGCCTGACGCTGCGCACGATACGCATCGACAATCGGCGCGAGGTCCGTCGGCGAAGCGCCATGCAGAATCACGCCATCGCAGCCAAGATCGAACTGGCTGTTGATACTCGCAACGCACTGCTGCGTGGAACCCATCGCCGCGGGCGCCAGCCAGGCGGCCGGAATCAACTCGGCGATCTGCTCCAGCTCCTCGGTCGTCGCACGCTGATCGATCGCGCCCTGAAAGTTCGCGACGAGCTTGTTCTCGCGGAAACGCTGCAGCACCGCCGGGTCCCACTTGTTGGTGCGGACCATCAGGTCGCCGTACGCCTGCAGATACGTCGCCATGCGTCCAACAGTTTTCTTCAGCCGCACCGGATAGGCCAGATGATCCCCAATCGTTGCGAAGCACGACCACACACGAACCGCCGCAGGATCGCGCCCCGCTTTTTCCGCCGCCTGTTTGATCGTGCGCACACAACGCGCGGTCGTCTCGTTGGTGAAGAACGTATGCAATACGACCCCGTCGAATGCCCTTCCGCCCAGCGCGAGCGAGTTCGGACCGAACGCCGTGAGCATCAACGGGATGTCTTCCCTGAACGAAGGATCGAGCCGTAATGCCGGCCACTTGCCGGCAGGGCCGTCGTGGCCGACAACCGTCTCGCCGTGCCACAGGCGACGCATCAGTTTCGCGAAGTCTTCCATCTGTGCCGTGGTGATGGGCGGCAACCCGAACGCGTTGAACATCATGTCGATGCCGCGCCCGAGACCCAGCGCGAAGCGGCCGCCGGTCAGGAAGTGCATCGTGGTCGCATACGCGGCGGTAACCATCGGATGCCGCGTGTTCTGGTTCGTCGCGGCCGTGGCAATACCGATCTGCGACGAGATCGCGCCGACCGCGCCGGACAGCGTCGCCGCTTCCTTGATGTTGAATCGTTCGGAAATGAAGCACGCGCCGATGCCGAGCGCTTCCGCGGCTTGCACTTCACCGATCAGATCCCGCGGTGATCGCGGCGCTCCGGCCAGCGTATAGAACCCCAACTCGTTCATCTGCGACACGACGCTTCTCCCCAGTCCCCAGTCAAAATTTCAGTCGCGCGGCCGCCTCCAGCAACAGCGGCGCGCGTTCTGCGATGCGCGCGAACCGTTCGTCCTTCGTCTGGCCGCGCGCGTAGCGGATGAAGATCTGCTGCACGACCACGGCAGTCTTCCACATTGCGAACGCTTCGTACCAGTCGATGCCGGTCGTGTCGAGGCCGGTGACCTCGGCGTATCGCCGTGTGATCTCGGCACGCGTCGGGAACGGATCGTTTGCGCCGATCGGTCGCGTGCCCCGCGGCGCCGGATCGGTGGCCTCGCTCCAGTAACCGCGCAATGTACCCAGATCGATCAACGGATCGCCGAGCGTCGCCATGTCCCAGTCGAAGATCGACGTCACCCGATCCGGATTGTCCGCCTGGAATTGACAGTTATCGAACTTCAGATCGTTGTGCAGGACGCTGACGCGCTGCGGCGACGGTACCGACGCGGCGAGTCGTCGGTGAATTTCGTAGAACAACGGCACGTTCTTGTCTTTTGCGAGTTCCCAGCGCGATGCCCAACCCTCCACCTGCCGCTTAGCGAATCCGTCGGGACGGCCGAGATCGGCCAGACCGTTCGCCTCCGGATCGACGTTGTGCAGATCCGCCATCGCATCGATCAACGCATAGCTCGCGCGTTCCGCGAGGCGCGGGTGCGCCAGCATCTCGTCGGGGAATCGATCGCGGATCACCACGCCCGTGCGGCGTTGCACGACGATGAACTTCGCGCCGATTATCGAATCGTCGGTGCACAGATGAAACGAACGCGGCGCGCGATCGAATGCGGCATACAAGCGCGACAACACCTTGTGTTCGCGTGTCATGTCGTGCGCGCCGGGCGCCACCGGTCCGAGCGGCGGACGGCGCAGCACGAATTCCTGCGCGCCGAACGAGATCAGGTAGGTGAGATTCGCGCTGCCGCCCGGGAACTGGCGCACCTGCATGGGCCCGAGCGCGCCGTCGACGCGCGCCGCCAGATACTCGGCAACCTTCGGCCAGTCCATCTCCTCATCGGGACGGACCGGCGCGGTTTCTGTATTGATGATGGCCTGTCTTAGCGGACCGCTTTCAACCGCGACATCGCCTCGACTTTTTCGGTCAGCGTCGCGAGTTGCGCGCAGACCTGCTCGATGTTCACGTCCATGGCGGGCTTCGCCATCGCGCCGCCTTTCAGCGTTTCATAGCAGGCTTTCAAGCGCCGCACCGTATCGCGCTCTTCGCAGATGAAGCGGCCGAGCAACGCGCCGGTCTGCGGATCGATCGTGGTGTCTTCGAGCAGCTTCAACAAACCTTCGGTCTGCGCATCTTTCGACTTTTTGCCGTAGCCGATGTGTTCGAACTTCTCGATGTCGGTCATATCGGACTTCATCACTTTCAACGTCTTCTTCGACTCATCCGGAACGTCTTTCTTCCGCAGACCGAAGCCGAGTTCGCACAAGCGCTTCTCGAATGCCCATGCGTGCTCCGCTTCGCGGATCGCAACGGTCTGCAATGTGCCGCGGATGTCGTCGCACTTCGTGACCGCCGCCCAGTTGCGGAAGATCTTGTGGCCGACGCGCTCGCCGTTGGAAATCGCGTTCAGCAGGCCGATGTAGCTGGGTTTGTCCGCCATGTCTGCTCTCCTCGTAAGACGGTTCGGATCTTTAGGTGTGCTCGGATGATAGGCGCTGGATTCGAGAACACCAAGCGAGGGATCACGATATGATCGCGGCATGATGGACCGCGCGCGCAAGCTCCTGTCGGAGGCCTATGGCTATTCCGCATTCAGAGGCCAGCAATACGACGTAATCGAGACCGCTCTCGCCGGCCGCGATTGCCTCGTCCTGATGCCGACCGGCGGCGGTAAGTCGCTGTGTTATCAACTGCCGAGCCTGCTGCGCGACGGCACCGGCATCGTCATTTCGCCTCTTATCGCGCTGATGCGCGACCAGGTCACCGCGCTCACGCAGATCGGCATCCGCGCCGCTTATCTGAATTCGTCGCTGAGCCGGCACGCGCAGGAACAGGTGCTCGACGACGTCGCGGCCGGCGCGCTCGACCTCGTCTACGTCGCGCCAGAGCGGTTGCTGCAACAACGGACACTCGACCGGCTGATGGGGCTGCCGATCTCGCTCATCGCGATCGACGAAGCGCATTGTGTTTCGCAGTGGGGCCACGACTTCCGGCAGGATTACCTCGGCCTCGATGTACTGCGTCAACATTTTCCCGGCGTGCCGAGAATGGCGCTGACGGCGACCGCGGACGACCGCACGCGCGACGAAATCGTGAAGCGCCTCGACCTCGCCGACCCGGTGCGCTTCGTCGGCGGGTTCGACCGGCCAAATATCCGCTACAGCGTCGCCGTGAAAACCGACGCGCGCGCGCAACTGCTGGAATTCCTCGCCGCGCGCCGCGACGAAGCGGGCATCGTGTACTGCCTGTCGCGGCGCAGTGTCGAGAGCGTGGCGTCCTGGCTGCGCGGCCAAGGATTCGACGCGTTGCCGTATCACGCCGGCTTGTCGGCCACCGAACGCTCGCAGAACCAGGACCGTTTTCTGCGTGAGGATGGTGTGGTGGTCGTGGCGACCATCGCA
>JANLUG010000049.1:0-5621 GCA_031363335.1 Gammaproteobacteria bacterium | reverse complement strand
GTCGAGATCCGCGGCGTCGTTGTGTTTGAAGCGATAGGTCGTGGCGCCGGAGAGGGTCGCGCCGTCGTAAATGCTCGCGTGGTTCTGCGCGTCGAGCAGCAGCACCGAGTCGCGATCCGCGAGTGCGGAGATGATGCCGACATTGGCTTGGTATCCGGTGCTGAACAACATCACCGCGCGCGCGCCGTAGAAGTCGGTCAACTCGCGTTCGAGCGCCGCGTGGTCGGGATATGTGCCGCTGGCGAGTCGCGAACCGGTGGTGCCCGTGCCGTAACGAGCGGCGGCCTCGGCCGAAGCTCTGATGCAATCAGGATGAAACGTCAGCCCAAGGTAGTTGTTGGTGCCGGCGAGCACCACGGTGCGTCCGTTGACGACGCCCTTCGTCGGGCTCCCGTCGACTTCGACCAATGTCCCGAGCACATCACTGTCCTGCCACGGCAATTTCTCGGTGGCAACGCGCCGTTCGACCAGGTTCATTGCTTCTCGACCAGCCGCTCGAGTTCTTTCGCCATGTCGTTGATGGTGCGGATCTCGGCGAGATCGTTGAGCGGAAACGAAATGTCGTATGCGTCTTCGAGTTGTTCGATCAATTCCATGATCTCGATCGATGAAAGACCGACGTCGTCGACGAGGTCGCTGTCGACGGCGACCTGCGTGCCTGCCTCGGCGAGTTGGTTGACAAGCTCCTTGAGGCGAGCGGCATAATCCTCGCGTTTTGTCATAGCGTCGTGATTGATTGGGGCGGATGTTGACGGGGGGCGATTATACAGACAAAGCCTCTCGGAAGGTCACGCCCCGCATCTGGGCCGTCGCGAGCTACCGCGCGGGCGAAAATTCGCAGATTTCCGGTCTCGCCAATCGTTTGGGCGGCGACGTCACGACGAAGCGCCTGCGTTACAACGCGATGGCCGGTCCGCTTGGATTGATACGGCTCGTATCGTGCCGGGGCATCGATGCGGCCGGCTCCGATGTGCTCGAAGCACCGTGGCCGGACCTCATCGTATCGGCCGGACTGAAGAACGAGCCGGTGTGTCGCTGGATCAAAGCGCGCAGCGGTGGTCGTACTCGGCTGGTGTTTCTCGGTCGCACTTGGGCGCAGTACGATCAATTTGATCTTGTCGTCACGACACCGCAGTACCGGCTTCCGCACGAGCGGAACGTCGTCCACAACCTGATGACGCAACATGGGGTTGCGGCGCCGCGGCTCGCGGCCGATAGGATTCGTTGGGGACCCCGGTTTACCGATCTGCCGCGGCCGATTCTCGGCGTATTGATCGGCGGTGACAGCGGACCGTTCGTAATAGGCGAACGCGCGGCGCGACGCCTGGCCCGGAAAATCGATGTGATGGTGGCAAGCCGCGGCGGCAGCGCGATCGTCACCACGAGCGCCCGCACGCGGACCGATGTCGCCGATGTGCTCGAGTCGGCGTTGACCGTGCCGGCGTCGGTGCATCGCTATCGTTCGAACGATAGCGACAATCCGTACTTCGGCATTCTGGCGCTCGCCGATGCATTCGTCGTCACGTCCGACAGCGTTGCGATGCTTTCCGAAGCAGCGGCGACGGGCCGACCGGTCCACATCTTCGATCTCGGCGCGACCGGTCCGGAGGGGCGCGATCACAGCGCGAAGTCGCTCAGCTATCGATTGATGATGACGTTGCTTCCGCCGCTGGCGCGCGACGTAGGGTTGTTTCACGAAGCATTTGTCGCCGCCGGTCACGGCACCTGGTCGAACGATGCCTGCAACGTGACGCCGGGCGCGGCGGCGGCTGAGATCGACGCTACGGTTGCGCGCGTGCGCGCACTGATCGAGGAGAGCGTCAGGAACTGACGCTTTGGTTGAGGCGCAAGCCGTTGCGTCGCGCAGTGTCGCGCGTCAACGTACCTGCTTCGACTCTGTAGACTTCGTCGGCGATATCGGCCATTGCGGATTGGTGCGAGACCGCCAGTATCGTCAGCTGGCCGCGCAGCGATTGTAGCGTCGCGCAGATTCCCGCTTCGGTGGCCGGATCAAGCGCGCTGGTGGCTTCATCGAGGATCAGCAGTTTTGGATGGTGGGCGAGGGCGCGCGCAATCATTACGCGCTGGCGTTGCCCGCCCGACAGCAAGGTGCCGCGTTCGCCGACGACGCTGTCGATGCCATCGGGCAGCCGTGAGATGAAATCCCACGCGCCGGCGATCTTCAGCGCGTGCTCGGCGTCCTCACGCTTCAGACTCGGGTCGCCCAACGCGACGTTGTGCAGGATCGTATCGTGCAGCAGCAGATTCTCTTGCGGAACGTAGCCGATGCTGTGGCGCCAGCCGTGCACGTCGAGTGCGGTCAGGTCGTGTCCGTCGACACGAATGATGCCCGATTCGGGCGTGATCAGGCCGATCACCAGATCGGCAATCGTCGTCTTGCCCGACCCGGAGTCGCCGACGAGACAGGTGATGACGCCGGCCGGAATCGAAAACGACACCTTGTCCAGAATGCGATGCTCGCCGTATGCAAAGCTGACTGCTTCGAAATCGATGCCTTGGTCAAGCGCGACGCGTTCGGTGCCGACACCGGTTTCTGCCTGCGATCTTGCCTCGGCGATTGTTTTGTCGAGGGCCCAATACGCGCTCTCGCACGTCAGCACCTTCTGATACTGCTTCTGCACACGGCCGATGCGCTTCAACGTCTGGCCGAGCACGACCGCCATGAACGTGACGGTTGCGAGTTGCACGTCGAACGATACGAGCGCGACGAAGATACCGCCGACGATGACGAGCGCAAGCAGCGATTCCTGCGCGCCTTCGAGGCCGGCTTCGCCTAGCACCTGGCGGCGCAGCGCGCCCCTGAGTTTGCTCGTCTCGAACGACAGCACATCCTCGGCAACCCGGTCGCGTCCCATCGCCTTGAATGTTTTCACGGATTGCAGCACGTCGCTCAGCGTGCCGAGCAGCGAGCGGTACCAGTGTGTCTGGCGGTCACCGGCACGGTGAGCGATCCGCACGAAGACGTGCGACGCCGAAAGCACCAGCGCCCCGGCTGCAAAACACAGTACTGTGGCGTGCCACGATACGAGCACCGCAACCACGGTGTAGACCGTCGCCTCAATCACGGTCGCGAGCACCCGTACCGCGAAGACGTACGCTTGCGCAGCGCGCCACGCTTCCGTAGCCATGGCATTTGCAAGCGCGCCGGTGGACTGTCGCGTGAAGAACGACCAGCGCGACGCAATGACGGCCGCGAGCAGGTTCATCCGCAGTTCCGTCGCGACGTCGGCCGCGATGTAGCCGATGCGCTGCTCGGCAATGAAAATCAACGTGTTCTTGATGACGATCGCCGTCAGTATCACCGACAGCAGCAGGCCGAGCGTCGGTGAAACGCCGGCACTCGCGAGCACGTCGTGAACGCGTTGCGCGAATTCGTTCTGCGACGCATCCGGCGCGTCGGTCGTCATCGCCAGCTGCAATGCGGGCAATAGCGAAGAAAGGCCCACGCCGTCCGCAACGCCGGCAAGCAACAAGGCGATTGCCAGGAAGACGCTCTGAAACGGATAACGACGGATGAATGCTTTGAGGAGTGCCATGGATGTGAGCGTCAGTTCATGCGTCGCATCAGTAACAGGGCAAAGACCAGAACGATGAGCGGCGGCACGGCGGAAGTCACGGAAATGGACAGGCCGGCGAGTATACCCGCGTTCGTCGCCACCTGCTGCCCGATGTAGACGAGGAACGCCAGCGCCGCGCCGATCGCGAGCCGTCCGGACCTGCCGCCGCGGATGTTCCAGAGCAGCGCGAACGGTGCAGCCAGCAGCGCGAACGCAATCGACGACAACGGCAACGTGAGGCGCCGCCACAACTCGGTCTGTTCCGTCTGCGCCCCGACGGACTCGTTGGTGCGGTGTTCCACACGCCTTCGAAGCTCGGCGATCGTGAAGCTCCCGACCGGAAGATCGTACAGCCTGATGCTGCGATCCCACGTCGGTTGCCAATGCATCGTCGGCAGCGTCTCCGAAAGCGTGGGCGCGCCGTCGACGGCGTATTGTTTGTGCCAGACGTTTTCGAGCTCCCAATCCACTGGGCTGACGATCTCGGCGGACGTGGCGCGCAGATAGGTCTCCAGGCGTGCATCGGCCGTAAATCCGAATACGCGGATGCCGCTTGGGCCGCGCGCGTCTTCCAGGCCGGCGACGTTGACGAAGGTTTGTCCCGTGCGGATCCAGAATCCGCTGCCGCGCAGCAGGTTTCCGGCGGGGGCGGTCTCGTGCATCCGAAGCAGGCTCGCTTCGAGACGCAGCGGCCGCGCGCCGAGTTCGACGCCGGCAATGACCAGCATAAACACGAACGCAACGTATCCGGCGACGCGACCGAGGCGCATACCGGATACACCGGCGCCGCGCAGCGCGATCAACTCGCTCGTTGCGTTGAGTCGATCGTATGCATTCAATGTTGCGAGCAGCGCGATGAACGGTGAGAGATCGACGAGCAGTGCAGGCGTGCCGTACAGCACCACCAGCATCGCATCGAGCACGGTGTAGTGCGCATCGCCGATGTCCTGCGATTCCGCGAGAAATGCGAGCAGGTCGAACATGACCAGCATCGCGAGCCCGATCAGCACATAACTCTTCGTCAGCTCTCGCGCCAGATACCTGAACGCGCGGCTCATCCCGGGCGCCTGAGGCTAACGGACGGAAGCTGGCGCACGATCAGGAACAGCAGCGCGGTGGCGACGGGTACCCACAACATGCCGGGAATGTAAGCCACCTGGCCGTTCTCGACCCAGGTACGACCAGCCGCGGCGACATTGAACACGATCGCGTATACGACGATGCCGGCGACGAAGCGTGGATACGGACTGCTGCCCGGCAGCGCGCGCGAGATCTCCACCGCGATCAAGGCCATGAAGAAGGCGATCACCGGCAAGCACAGTCGCCACTGCAGCTCGGCGCGTTCCTTCGCCGACGTGGCTGTGATGAGGTCTTCGGTAGGCAGGGCACGCCGCTTGTTCTGCACGTCCGAAATGGGTTCCGACGGCGCGTAGTAAACGAGCCCTTCGAACTCCGACGTGCGATCGGCGCGCGACCCTTCGCTGATCGCGTAGCTGATGCCGTTCTGCAATTCGATGCGCTGGCGACTCGTTTCATCGGCGCCGAAAATCCGGCCGGATTCGGATCTGATCACGCGCACACTCTCTGCGTCTTTCGTTTCCACGAAAACGCCGTGCATCAGATTCCCCACGCGATCGATCGACGCCGCGGACAACACCAGACTCGCGCCGAACGAGTAGAAATGATCCGGTTGCATTGCGCTCGTGGTCAGTTGGCCGGATTCCGCGTCGAGCCGATAGCTTTCCGCGTACGCCCACGGCCGCGCGTACAACGACAAACCGGCGACGCCTAGACAGACCACGAGCGCGATCATCCAGACGGGATAGGCTGCGCGTCCGGGCAAGACGCCGGCTGCGTACAATACAAATGCCTCACGCTCGCGATGCCACTGGTTCAACGTCGTCAGCACGCCCATATACAACGACGTCGGCAACAACACCTCGGCGGCGATCACATCGCGCAGGCCGATCAGCGTGAACACCTGGTCCATTGGAATGCGGGAATACGCGGCGTCGCGCAACAGCGCGGCGGCGTTGAACGCGG
>JANLUG010001069.1:0-5685 GCA_031363335.1 Gammaproteobacteria bacterium | reverse complement strand
TTCAGCTTCAGTCCAATCGGGTTCGACGGACCGCAAACGAAACATCGATTGGCCGGCGACTCGATCAGCGAACTCATCGGAGCTTCCCCACGAAAATGGCTGGATATCATGGCGGCTTTTCCAAAGAATACAAACCGTGATCACACTAGCGGATATCGAGCGACGCCTCGCGAACTACGCGGCCCAGCTTTCGCCCATCAGACCGTCCACACGACAGGCAGCCGTCGCAATCATCCTGCGCGAGCGCAGTCGTGCGGGTGAGAACGTCACCGATCTGTTGTTCATTCGACGCGCCGAGAAGAGCGGTGATCCGTGGTCCGGCCATATGGCCTTTCCAGGCGGCCATATCGAATCGTCAGATGGCTCGCTGCTCGATGCGGCGGTCCGCGAAACGCACGAGGAGATCGGACTCGATCTGGGCGCTACCGCAAAACACATCGGCACCATCGATCATCAGCGCGCGCAGCCGCGCGGACGGCCGCTGAACATGGTCATCGCGCCTTATGTATTTCGTTTAGACGAAGAGCCGCCGTTTCGACCGAACCACGAGGTGGCCGAAGTGGTCTGGACGCCGCTGGAGCCGATGTCGAAAGGCACCAACCACACTGAAGAAGAACGCATCATCAACGGATCGCCTGTGCTGTTCAGCGGCTATCGCATCAATGGCGGTCACTTCGTGTGGGGATTGACGTATCGAATGATGCAATCGTTCTTCCAGGCGCTCGATCCCAAGTGGGAGCCACCCGAAACGCAGGACTGAGTCAACCGTATCGGTGACCGCGGTAGTCGGCGATCGCAAGTCCCGCGGCAACCGAAGTGAACGGATCGTGCTCGACAACGCGACCCGGGAAACGGTCTTCCAGAATGCGGCGTACTGCAGGGATCAACGACGAACCGCCGGTGCGCAGCACGAGATCGATGGAGGTTGAGGCGAGCCCGCTCTTCGTCAGCGTATCCTCCACGCCTTGTTCGAACTGACGCAGCAGATCGCCGATCAGCTCCTCGAACTGTTCCCGCTTCAGACGAATCTCGATGTCGATCTCCGGTATATCGAGCACCGCTTCGTCGGCGTCCGACAGCCGCGCCTTGAAGTCTTTGATCGACTGGAACACCGAATAGCTCAGGTTGTGCTGGATCAGTTCGCGCAACCTTCGAAACTTGTGCGCGCCGGGGCCGCCGCGGCTGATGCAATCCATCATCGGCGTGGTGTACTTGTTCTGGTTCAGCAGATAAGTAACGGCCCAGTTGAGCAGCAGATCCTCATAGTCTTCGAACGGGAACTTTGTTTCGATCTCTTCCTTGTCGAAGCCGCGCCGGCGCCAGATCTCGCCTTTGCCTAGCGCAGGAAACAACAGCGTTCGGAACAAGCGCTGATCGATGTGATCCCCTCCGAGCGCAACGCCATGTGTCGCGATCACGTCGAAGTCGTCGTTAGTGGCTCGCAGAATGCTGAAGTCCAACGTGCCCCCCCCAAAGTCGACCGTTAGCACGCGGCGCCCGGCCATCTCCGGGTGCGCCACCAGATAGCTGACGGCGGCCGCGACCGGTTCGGGATAGAAGACGTGCTCTTTTATTCCGGCGTGACCATAGGCCTCGCCGAGACGCGCAAGCGCCAGCTTGTCGCGGTGCAGATCGCGACCCTCGAACTTCACCGGATGCCCGACCCACGCGCGCGCAACCGGCCCGATGCTCGCTTCGATTTCCTTGCGAACGTGCAGCAGGATCGGCGTGATCAACGCGACGAGCCGGAACGGATGGTCGAATACCATCAGCCGACGCACGTTCTGGTCACCCAGCAGGCGCTTCACGCCGCGAAACAGTCGCCCCTTCAGGCCGCCGTCGCGTACGGCTTGGCCGTAGACCTTCCTCGTCAACGTTTCGACGGGGCGACGCCCTTCCGGATCCGGATCGCCGACCATCAACGTCGACTCGCCGATGACTTCGGGTATCAGTTCGACTGTGCGGCCGGTGTTGTCGGCGATGTAGCGCTCGATGGCGGCTTGACCGACCAGCGTCTGCAGATCCGAATCGATGTAGGTCGCAGACGGCATGATCTGCGCGGGCGCATCGAGTTCGATCAACGAGACCCGATTTCCATCGTAAACCGCCGCCGCCGTGTTGGTGGTTCCGAAATCGACGCCGACGCCGACGCGCTGCACGGTTGCCGGACTACTCACGCGCCATCGACGGTGATCAGCACGCCGGTGTCGCGCAACGCATCGATCGACCGCCGATCGAAGCCGAGCCAGTCGGCCAGCACTTCCGCGTTGTGTTCGCCTTGTCGCGGCGAGCCGCTGCGCGCGCCGCTCGTCGCGGTCGAGAAGCGATACGGCGACTGCACGACCGGACGTTGACCGCCGCCGCGATCGTCGACGTGGGTGATCGTGCCGCGATGTTTGACCGTCGGCAGTTCGAGCGTTTCGGCGCCTTCGCGCACGTCGCCCCACGCCAGATTCATCCCGTCGAGCGCTTTGATCACCGCGGCGCGATCCGGAAGATTCTTGAAGAATGCTTGCGCGGTGGCGCGGCGCACTTTGATCTTGTCTTCGAGGTTCGCGTCGGCCGGGGTCGGATCGACGACGCCGGCGCGGGTCGTCAATTGTTTCCACACGTGTCTGAAGTCGCTCGCGATCAACAGCGTGCCTGCCGCCGTGTCCCACACTTCGCTCGGCATCGGCTTGAGATGTTCCGCACCGTCGACGGTGTAGTGCAGGTGATCGTCGGTGACGAGCATCGAATCGATCATCGCGATGTCGATGTGCTGGCCCTCACCGGTCCGTTCGCGCATCAACAGCGCGGACAACAGGCCGACGAGTCCGTGCAGTGCGGCGTTGGTATCGGCGATCGACACGCCGATGTCGGTGGCGTGTGCGCCGGTGATTCTTTTCTGGCGCGCGATCAAGCCGGATTCGGCGTGCACGATCGGCGCATAAGCGGCGCGGCGCGATTCGGGTCCGTTGTGGCCGAACCCGGAAATCGACAGCATCACGAGACGCGGGTTGATCTGCTTCAACACGTCGTAGCCAAGTCCGAGTCTCGGCATGACGTCGGGGCGGAAGTTCTCGATCAACACATCGGCGCGCGTGACGAGCTGCTTGATCAACGTCGCGCCGCCGTCGACATCGAGGTCGACGCAGATGCCGCGCTTGCCGACGTTCTGTTGATTGAAGTAGCCGGCCTGACCGTGGATCCGGGCGCCCCAGTTGCGCGTCACGTCGCCGTCAGGCGGTTCCACCTTGACGACATCCGCTCCGAGGTCGGCGAGCATCCGACCCGCAAACGGGCCTGCGAGCACGCGCGACATGTCGAGTACGCGAATTCCTGCCAACGGATGAGTCATGGCGCGAGCGTCACCGCGATGAGTTGGCGGCGATCATAGCGGCCGAACAGCTTCGCGAAGAAGTCGCCGATGAGCATTTGCAGCCGATACTTGCGATGGAGTGCCTTGTAGGCATCGCGAATCTCGTCGGCATCGGATACTAGACGCGCTTTCGCATCGAACCACTCTCCAAGCAGCTTGCCGCGCATGTCGCACGCGGCGACGCGGGCGCGAGAGGTCAGCCGGATGCGCTTCACCTTGCCTGCATCGGCTGCGCTGAAAACATAAAAGGTATCGCCGGCGGGCGCGAACCAGACCGGTGTGGGCACCGCGTTGCCGTTCTTGCGAAAGGTCGCGAGGCTGAAGTATTCGGCGTCCGCGAGTTGCACGGCCATCCCCCAAAAGGGGTCAGATATTAAACCCGACCTATGGACTGTGCTAGCTTGGTCGCCCCTCGGAGGGAGCATCGAGTCGTGGGAGACGTCATCAAGTTCCGCCGCCCGTCAGCGGTGAAGCGCGCGCAGGGCAAAACGCTGTGCACCAGCGGCTTTCACAAATGGCAGGTCGCGCAGAAAAAACAATTCGATGTACACCGCGGCCGGCTCGTCACGCTGCATAAGTGCGAACGCTGCGGGGCAACGAAGACGACCCTCGACTGACGCGTCGGCGCGTCAGGAAACCGCCACCTCTGCCGGCAGGCACACGCCGGTGCCGCCCAGTCCACAGTAGCCATTCGGTACCTTCGCCAGATACTGCTGATGATAGTGCTCGGCGTAGTAGAACGCCGGCGCGCTGCGGATTTCCGTCGTGACCGAACCATAACCCGACGCTTTCAGCGCGTCCTGGAACATCTTCTGCGACCGGCGTGCTGCGTCCAGCTGCGCGTCGTCGAATGAGTAGATGACCGAACGATACTGCGTGCCGATGTCGTTACCTTGCCGCATACCCTGGGTCGGATCGTGCGCTTCCCAGAACACGCGCAACAATTCGTCGAAGCTCACCACGGCCGGATCGAATACCACGAGCACCACTTCGCTGTGGCCGGTCGCGCCGGAGCAGACTTCTTCGTAAGTCGGATTCGGCGTGCTTCCGCCTGCGTATCCAACTGCCGTGCTGAATACACCGGGCGTCTGCCAGAAGCGCCGCTCCGCGCCCCAGAAACAACCCATGCCGAACACGGCTTGCTGCAGATTTGCAGCGAACGGCCCCTTCAACGGATGGCCATTCACGTAGTGCGCGGCAGGCACGCGCATCGCTTCGGTGCGTCCGGGTAATGCCTCTTCCGCTTTCGGCAGGCGCAGTTTGCGTTCCATTCCCACGGCATTTCTCCTTGGCTGAAGCTTCGCGACCGGAGCTTGGATTCTAACCGCAATAAAAGGTTCGTTACCAAACGGGGACAGAACGGTGAACCCCGCCATGAACCGCGGTCTAAGGGTGCGATACACTCGCGAACCGACACTCGATGGAAGTCCCCTTGTATATGCGCACCGCCTCTCTTGCGCACTCGATGGCGCACCGGATGGCGCACCGGACAGCGCTCTGGTTGACGCTCATCGCACTGGCCGGATGCCAGGCCGCCGCTCCCCAACCCGACTACACAACGCTCTCGAAGGCCGCCGACGACGGGCAATCGGTGTCGGTCGATGATTTGCGGGCGGCATTCCTCGCGGCGCCGGACTTCGATCAACGCATGCAGCAACTAGCGCCGCTCGAGCAGCAGGCGCTCGGGATGATGGTCGACGAACCGCTGCGGCTCGGTGCAGTCGGTAGCGCCATCCTGAATCTTTATTACGGCAGTCTCGCCGGCCACTACGCGCTGGTTCGTTTCTACGAACACGTCGAAGCACCGGACTCCGTGACGCAGCATCAGATCTGGGTGGACAAGATCACGAAGTCGATCGAGACGACCGGCGACGGTTCGCGGGAACGACCGTATCCCGTGATGTCGGCATCGGAAGCGCAGGCGTTCTTGCGCATACGCGGGCTGACGTCCGTCGGTTCCATGTACCACAGCGGCGAAAAGATCCCCTTCATGATGTTGGTCAGCGCCCGCCCCGAGAAGGGACCGCTGCAGAGCATCTACTTCGATCTGACGGCCGCCTACCGCGCGGTGGAAGGCACCATCGCACAGGATGAGCAGGCCGACGGCAATGCAGCCGACAAGCCGTTCAGCGCCGGCATGTTGATCGGCTTCCTCGCGCGTAGCGACGACTCTGCGGCGCAAGCGGCAATCGGCGCGTACCTGTTGTCGCAGAACCGGTTTCGCGAAGCCGCGGATTGGCTGAGCGCGGCAAACCGAACCGGCAACGTGTTGGCGAACCTGATGCTCGCGCGCGTGTATCAACTCGAAGCGCGCGACCTGGAAG
>JANLUG010001067.1:0-1854 GCA_031363335.1 Gammaproteobacteria bacterium | reverse complement strand
CTTCGGCGCGATCGGTGTCGGCTACTTCATCTATGGTCGCAAGCAGAAACGACTGGTGCCGTTCATATCCGGTATTGCACTGATGGTCGTGCCGTACTTCATCGACAGTGCCGGTGCGATGGTCGCCGTATGCGTCGCGTTCATGGCGCTGCCTTACTTCGTACAACTGTAGGCTCGCGCCCGGAATCACTCCTGAGCGGATCGGGTTAGCATAGCCCGCATCGTTTCCGCCCACTGGAGGTTGAGCATGGAGTCCTGGGCCATCATCGCGATCGTTGCGATCCTCGCGTCGTTCATCGGCGACATCTACAAGCGTATGTTGAGCAACAAGAACGAGGTCGGCAGCCGGGTGGAGGCCGAGCTCGGCATCATTCGCGGTCGCCTGGAGAAGCTCGAAGCGACCATCGAAAAACGCGACATCGTCCAGCGGCTGAACGCGCTCGAAGCAATCGTCACCGACGGTAAATTCGAGCTGAATCGGCAGATCGAAGGCCTATGACCGCTGCGGCGAACAACGGTCCGCTCGCGGATATCCGCGTTCTCGAACTGGGCCAGCTGATTGCGGGTCCGTTCTGCGGTCAGCTGCTCGGCGACATGGGCGCCGAGATCATCAAGCTCGAGCCGCCCGGTGTGGGCGACGCGATGCGCGACTGGGGCCGCGGCGTGCCGGTGTGGTGGAGCGTGATCGCACGCAACAAAAAGAGCGCGACGCTGAATCTGCGCGAACCGCGCGGCCAACAGCTGCTGCGCGACCTCGTGAAACAGGCCGACATCCTGATCGAGAATTTCCGGCCCGGCACGATGGAGAAGTGGGGTCTCGGCTACGCAGAACTTGCGGCCATCAATCCCGCATTGATCATGGTTCGCGTATCGGGTTTCGGTCAGACCGGACCGTACGCGGAGCGCGCGGGGTACGGATCAGTCGGCGAGGCGATGGGAGGCATCCGTTACATCGCCGGCGACGCCGATCGCCCGCCGGTTCGTGTCGGGCTATCGATCGGCGATTCGCTAGCGGCAACGTTCGCGTGCGTGGGTGCGCTGGCGGCATTGCATCATCGCGCGAACACCGGCGTCGGGCAGGTCGTCGACTCGGCAATCTACGAAGCGGTGCTCGCGATGATGGAATCGACCGTGCCGGAATACACGGCCGGCGGACTGATCCGCGAGCGCAGCGGCGCGATCCTGCCAAAGACTGCGCCGTCGAACGTCTATCCGACGCAGTCGGGTGAAATGATCGTGATGGGCGCCAATCAGGATTCGGTATTCAGCCGGCTGTGCGACGCGATGCAGCGCAGCGAGCTCGCCGCCGATCCGCGCTTCGTCGATCACGTCGCGCGCGGCGAGAACCAGGCCGAACTGGATGGCTTGATTTCGCAATGGAGCGCGACGCTCGATGCCGAGACGCTATTGCAGCGGCTCAGCGACTTCGGGGTGCCGGCCGGTCGCATCTACCGCGCGCCGGATATGCTCGCCGATCCGCACTTTGCCGCGCGGCGTTCGATCGTCGACGTGCCGCATCCGCAGTTCAAAGACCTGAAGATGCAGGACGTGTTCCCGCGTATGTCGGCGACGCAAGGCAGCGTCCGCTGGCCCGGTCCGCCGCTCGGCGCACACAACGACGAGGTCTACGGTTCGCTGCTCGGGCTCGACGCAGCGACGCGCGCTGCACTCGCCCGCGACGGAATCATCTGAGAATGGTCAGCTTGGAGGACATCCGCGAGGCGCACGATCGGATCCGCCCGCACATCCACCGCACACCACTATTCACGTGTCGCGCCATCGATGAACTGTTGGGCGCGAAGGTCGTATTCAAGTGCGAGAGTTTCCAGCGCGGCGGATCGTTCAAGATCCGCG
>JANLUG010001053.1:0-3026 GCA_031363335.1 Gammaproteobacteria bacterium | reverse complement strand
CC
Organism: Gammaproteobacteria bacterium; assembly: GCA_031363335.1. Classification (GTDB taxonomy): domain Bacteria; phylum Pseudomonadota; class Gammaproteobacteria; order Pseudomonadales; family Azotimanducaceae; genus DATJGR01. The sequence continues at coordinate 3,024 of JANLUG010001053.1, read as the reverse complement.
AAAAATCAACAGTGCGCCGCCAATCACGATGACGCCCACGCCAACCCAGACCGGGACGTTGACCGTCTCCATGTTTGTTACCGATAGCTCGATCGAACCCACCTTGGCCTGCTGTGTTTCCTAGGTGTAGCTAAACCCGCCGTACACCAGACCCAGTGCGCCCGCCAGAATCAATGCAAATGCGATAGCTCTATTAGCGTTCATTTCTTTCTCCTCATGAAGACAGTTAAAACCGCCAGAATGCCAACAACATCATTGGCGTTTCCTGGCGGTTCAATAGCCATTTCAGATTTACTTCAGGCGCATGTCGTCCTTCACGGATTTCACGCCGGAAACACTTGTGGCGACTTGAACGGCTTTGGTTTGTGCGGCGGCGGAACTGACGAAGCCGCTCAACTGCACGACGCCCTTGAACGTTTCGACGTTGATCTCCGCCGACTTCAGTGTCGGCTCAGCGAAGATCGCTGCTTTCACTTTTGTGGTGAGCGTCGTGTCGTCGACGTACTGCCCGGTGCTTTCGTGCTTCGGGGTTGATGCGCATCCCATCGCCACCACGGCGATCAGCGCGGCGACGAAATATCCGATCGGACGGATGATTGTTTGCATGGTCTTTCCTTGAATTGAGGAATTGATTCGACGAGGAACTTTTGCTGCATTTGCACGCTATCGCGTGTGTCATGCGACGTCTGTTCGCTAGCGAACTCAAGCTTGATGGCAACGCGTCCTGCTATGGGCGCTGGCGTACCGATTGAACGGAATCGAAAGGTGTAGCGTGGTGATCGTTACGACAACTGATTTGAGGTTGATGAAATGAATACGATCAAGAGAGTTTCACTCGGCGTGATCATTGCGACGACGCTGCTCGGACTCGGCGCGTGCGCAGGGATGTCGCGGCAGGACAAGAACACCGCGATTGGCGCAGGCGCAGGCGCAGTGGGTGGCGCAGTGCTGACAGGCGGCAGTGCGGCAGGTACCGCGGCTGGCGCTGTGGTTGGCGGTGTCATCGGTCACGAGGTAAAAAAAGAATGATCCAATCGGACGCTCTGCACGCAATAGACGTACGGTGCGGTATCGCACATAAGGAGTATGCTGCCGACCTCTGGAGCGATTCCCTTAGCGAGGCAGCGTGGCAGCGACGGTTCGGACACACGCAAGGGCTCGGACACGCGAAAGGGTTCGGACACGCGAAAGGGTACGCCGCGCGTGAGACGGCGTGCCCCCGCTGTCAATCGCACGGACCACGACCCGCGCCAGAATCATCTACTCGATGCGTTGCCCGCCGAAGACTTTGCGCGCCTCGAATCGCACCTCGAACTCATTCCGCTGAAGCTCGGTGACGTGCTCTACGAGCCCGGCATCAAGTTGCGGCACGTGTATTTCCCAACCACTTCGATCGTCTCGTTGTTGTACGTAATGGAAGACGGTGCGTCAGCGGAGATCGCGATTGTCGGCAATGAAGGCATTCTCGGCATATCGCTGTTCATGGGAGGCGATTCGACGCCGAGTCGCGCAGTTGTGCAGAGCGCCGGGCACGGCTTTCGAATGAGAGCCGAGTTCCTGAAGGGCGAATTCGAACGGTTTGGCCCGACGATGCATCTGCTGCTGCGTTATACGCAGGCGTTGATCACACAAATGGCACAGACCGCCGTGTGCAACCGACACCACTCCATCGATCAACAACTGTGCCGTTGGCTGCTGCTGAGTCTCGATCGACTGGCGAGCAACGAACTCAGCATGACGCAGGAATTGATCGCGAACATGCTCGGCGTGCGCAGGGAAGGCGTCACCGAGGCAGCGGGAAAGCTGCAGGATGCCGGATTGATCGAGTATCGCAGGGGCCGAATCAGCGTGCTCGACCGGACTGGCCTCGAGGCGCGCTCCTGTGAGTGCTACAAGGTCGTGAAGACCGAATTCGATCGCCTGTTGCCGTACGCGTTGCCTTGATTGCGCATCTTACGCGGGCCACGCATCACCACTATGTTCGGTAACGCCCAGACGCAGCCGCTGCGTGGCCCTACCGTCCGTCGATGTCGCCGCCGAAACGTGTCATCGCTACCAATCGTCTGCTCGATGCGCTGCCCGCGAACGAACGGCGGCGAGTGCTGGCAGCCAGCGAAAGCGTCGAGCTCGTATTTGCCGATGTGTTGTATGAACCTCGCGATACGCTGAAAGAGGTCTATTTCCCGCTCGAGGGTCTTATTTCGCTGATTGTTCCAGTCGACGGCGCAGCGGGACTCGAGGTCGGCCTGATTGGCAATGAAGGTATGTTCGGCATTCCTCTGGCGCTCGGCGTTGATGTATCCGCTGTGCGCGGCGTGGTGCAAGGTGCAGGCGCTGCGCTGCGCATGGACGCGCGGGTATTCCTCGTCGAATTCGCACGCAACAAAGTGTTGCACCAACTGATCGACCGCTACGCCTTCGTGCATTTGAGCCAACTCGCGCAGACGGCCGGCTGCAACCGGTTCCACGTCGTCGAGGCTCGGCTGGCCCGTTGGCTGCTGATGACGCAGGATCGCGTGCATACAGATTCCTTTCACGTCACGCAGGAATTTCTGGCGTTGATGCTGGGTGTGCGCCGCGTCGGCGTGACCCGGGCGGCCGGTTCGCTACAGAACCTCGGCTTGATTCACTACAGCCGGGGCAACATCACAGTGCTCGACCGACGCGGCCTCAAAGCCGCGTCCTGCGGATGCTACAAGGCTGATCGCGACGCCTACGCGCGCGTATTCGGCTGATCCCGCGCTTCGCCGTAACACGGCCGATTCGACGGGGATAGGATGCGAAACCTTCGTTCGCGACCTATCCTGCGAACGTCGAAAGTCTGTGCCGTTACGGAGAAGCCATGAGTCGAGAATCACGCCTGCATATTCCGCATCCGCCGGCTCGACCCGGCGCCAAACCCGACTTCAGCTATCTCGCGACGTCGCCGGCCGGCGCGGTGAAACGGCCTGATGTCAACGCCGATACGCGATACATCGAATTTTTGTCCTCCGAGTTGGTGCGCGTACTCGACGAGCAGCACAC
>JANLUG010001052.1:0-2312 GCA_031363335.1 Gammaproteobacteria bacterium | reverse complement strand
CGACGGCATCGACGAAGACGCACGCGCGATGGCGACCACGCAGCGGCTGATTGCTTTGATGGAGCAGTGGATCCGCGAACAGCCCGATGAATGGATGTGTGCGAACCGCCGTTGGGACAAAGCGCTGTATCGTTCGTTGGGCCTGGCGCATCGGTGACCGGCGGCCCCGTCACCGGTAGTTCAATCCAGCCGGTCGGCATGAGGTGGCGATCGAGACGTTCCAAAAATACCACCGGGCCGTTGACCACCTCGCGTTTGACGATTGGCGGTATTGGCCATGTATGTGTCCTGTCGGTGGTGGGAGGGTCGACAGCTTCACGTCCATTGTGCAGGTGCTCAACTATCCGCGAAGTAATCGGCAGACATTGCGAACGACGCACGCATCACGTGGATGGGGTGATCAGAATCTTTGCGTGCAGATCGGAGCCCTGCAGCGCCTCGAAGGCTTCTGACACGCGCTCGAGCGGCACCTTCGCGGTGATCCAGGGGCGCCAGTCAACGGCGCCGTCGACCAGCATCTGCAGAGCAAGCTTGAATTCTTCCGGGTGATAGAAGCTGACGAACTGCAGGCACAGCTCCTTCGTTATCGCGAGCAACGGCAGGAACTTGTCCTCTTCTGAACAGATGCCGGCGATCACGACGCGTGCGCCGATCGGCGCACGCTTGACGATCTGGTCGATCATCCCCGGTGCGCCCACACATTCGAAGATCACCGCGGCGTCGGTGGGGCCGACACCGTCGAAGGTCGAACGTTCCTGCGCATCGATGACTTCGCTTGCGCCGACCAACGACGCCAGTTCGCGCCGCTTCGCGGAAAAGTCGGTGGCGATGATGCGTTTCACGCCGTGATGCTTCAGTACGGCGATACATGCCAGCCCGATCGGGCCGCAGCCGATCACGATAGCGGTGTCGTCGCGGTGCACTCGCCCCTTGGCCACTGCGTGTACGCCGATTGCCAGCGGCTCCGTCAACGCGGCCGCTTCGGTCGGGATGCCGTCGGGAATCGGAATCAGACCGGCTTCGTTGAGCAGGAAGTACTCGGCATATGCGCCCAGTGTGCGGCTCGATGCGCCGATCGATACCGGCAGGCCATCAATTTGCAGAAACGGAACGGCGCAGACGCGGTCGCCGACGTTTAGTTGTCGCTGTGTGTCGGGACCGAAGCGAACGATCTGCGCGACAAACTCGTGCCCCATGACGAGACCGTCAGTCAGGTTGTCCGGTACTGCACCCAGCTGTTGCGCGAGTCGCATCATCGCGGCGCCGTGTTTGAACAGGTGCAGATCGGAGCCGCAGATGCCGCACGCCAGGGTTTTCACCAGGACTTCACCCGCGCCAGGCTCGGGTACGGAACGATCTTCGACCAGGATGCGGCCATTTCTTACAACCGCCGCCCGCATCGACGCATGCGCAGCCATCGTCATTCACCCACCACGATCAGCGCAGCGGTCGATGCGCCCATTTCGCGCGCGAATGCGCGGTAGATTTCGAGCGATGCTTTCGCATCGACGATCGCGGTTGCCTGGCCATTCCCATCCATCAGCACGTTCGCGCCCCAGATTGCGAACCACACCTCGGTCACAGCATCCTGCTGCGGCACCACCAGCGTGTGCACCGAGCCGGCCGGTTCGAACAGATACGACCCGGCGTGATTGACCGCATCCGGGTATTCCTTGTAGTACCACGAGCCCGTCAGCGTCACGGCCAGCACGCAACCGGTGTGAAAATGCTTGGCGATCTCGGTGCCCGGCTGGAAGCGGGTTTTCGAAATCCACAGTCCCTGATTCAAATCGACGTGCAGCAGCTGCAGTTCGCTGCCGGGGCCGGCGTAAGTCCACGGCAGGTCCGACGCGCCGACGTGCACTGCCTCGCGACCGCCGGAAGTAGGCACGATGGATCGCCCGGCGAACTGGCCGAGCACATGTGCGATTCTTGCATTCGAGGTCATCGTGTTCTCCTTAGCTGATGCTGACGGCAAGGTCGCAGTAGTGCGCGCGCGTCGCCTCGAACTCGGCCGGCAAGCGCACCTTTGCGGGGTCGTACCACGGCATAAATGTCGCGAGCAGCTTAGGTGTGTTGCGGCGGCTGAACGCTTTGGCGAACGCGTTGCGCGCCTCGATCATCTCCGGCGTCGTCACCTGCGCGATGTGTTGTGCGTCGGCATCGAGAAAGTACTGGTGGAAGCGCTGCACGTATCCGAGGTAGTGGCGTTGCGCCCAACGACCGACGCGGACCCGATAGAGATAGCCCTTGCCCAACGCCTGATACGCGTCGAAAGCGACCGTGCGGTGTTCGATCTCCTCGGTGATGTG
>JANLUG010001050.1:0-2142 GCA_031363335.1 Gammaproteobacteria bacterium | reverse complement strand
GCACGAGACCGGCCACGCGATGTACGAGCAGGGCTTGCCGCGCGCGTGGCGCGGATTGCCGGTGGGAGAAGCGTCCGGAATGGCCGTTCACGAAAGTCAGTCGCTGTTGATGGAAATGCAGGTCTGTCGCGGCCGGGAGTTTATCGGCTTCGCGGCGCCGATCATTCGCGAGCACCTCGGCGGCCATGCCGCGGCGTGGGGTGCCGACAATCTGTATCTCGCGAATACGCAGGTGCAGCGTGGCCTGATTCGCGTCGACGCGGACGAGTTGACCTATCCGCTGCACGTGATCCTTCGCTACGAACTCGAGCAAGCGCTGATATCCGGCGATCTGGTCGTGGCCGATGTGCCGGCTGCATGGGACGAAAAGATGCGCCACTACCTGAGCCGGTCGACGAAAGACGACTACCGCGACGGCTGCATGCAAGACGTGCACTGGTATGCGGGACTGTTCGGCTACTTCCCGTCGTACACGATGGGCGCCGTCATCGCGGCGCAGCTGTTTGCCGCAATACGCCGCGATCAACCCGAAGCGGTCGAAGCGCTGTCGCGCGGCGACTTCGCGCCTCTGCTGATCTGGTTGCGCAGGAACGTGCACGGACGTGGCCGGTTGGTTGGCACGGATCAGCTGCTGTTCGACGCCACCGGACTACCGCTCGGCCCCGATGCGTTCAAAGCGCATCTGCGGGCCCGCTATCTCGACGCGTGAACGCTCGACTCGTCGAGTTCGTCCAAACACATCCCGATCTGCTGGTGCTGACCGGCGCCGGTCTGAGCACCGCGTCGGGGATCGGCGATTACCGCGGTGAGGACGGCGCCTGGAAGCGCCGTCCACCGGTCGAACTGCGCGATTTCCTGGGATCCGATCATGCGCGGCGCCGCTACTGGTCGCGCAGCATGGTCGGCTGGCCGCATTTTGCAGCTGCCGAACCGAACGCGGGTCACCAGGCGCTCGCTCGTCTGGATCGCGGCGGCCGGCTCGCCGGCACCGTGACGCAGAACGTCGACGGATTGCATGCGCGCGCCGGACACGCCGACGTAGTGGAATTGCACGGGCGCCTGGCCGAAGTGCATTGCCTGCAATGCGCCGGGATGTATGCGCGCACGGACGTGCAGCATTGGCTCGCGGCTGCCAATCCGGCGTTCGTTGCGAGAACGGTCGAGTGGCTGGCCGACGGCGATGCCGAACTGGCCGACGCCGATCTGGATCGATTTGTGGTACCGGCCTGTCCGACCTGCGGCGGACTTTTGAAACCCAGCGTGGTGTTCTTCGGCGAATCGGTACCGCGCGTAGCGGTCGAACAGGTGTTCGAAATGCTCGCGCGCGCGTCGGCGCTGTTGTTGGTCGGGACGTCGGTGATGGTCTATTCCGGCTTTCGTTTCTGCCGCGAAGCGCATGCGCAGCACAAGCCGATCGTCTCGATCAACCGCGGCATCACGCGCGCCGACGCGATGCTGACGTTTAAGATCGAAGACGATTGCGCGCGCGTTCTCGCTGGATTGACCGGCGCGCTGGATCTTTGTTTCGACGCATGAAACGTGCAGTATGCCGCCATGAAGGGGGCACCTCTTTGGGCGTTGGTGATCGGATTCTGGTCGGTGCACGCGACCGGATTCGCCGATCCCGTCGATGCGCCTGCGGCCGCGGCGCCGAACGTCGCCGCGCAGATCGATTTTATTCTCGACAATCCCTTGCCCGAGTCGGAATACGCCGAGTCCAAGCGTTGCGTTTATCCGAATACGTATCGTTCGGTCGAGATTCTGGATGGGCGGCATCTGTTGTTCTGGGGTTATCGCGGTGTGGTCTGGCTGAACCAGCTGCGGTTCGAATGCATCGGTTTGAAGCGCGACGCTCTGCTGAGCTTCGAGATGCGCGAGCGCTCGCTGTGCGATATGGACAACTTTCAGGGTGCGCCGCGCGCAAGTGGAGCGGCAGCGTCCTTTGCAACGCATTGTATGCTCGGTCACTTCGAAACGATCAGTGAAGACCAGGCCGAAACGCTGCGCATTGCGCTCGCGCGCAACGCGCAATCGCCTGCCCCGAAACCGAAGGCGCCGAATGCGCAGTGAACGGCGCGGACTGCTGCTATGCGCCGCCACGCTGTGGATGGCAGCGGCGACGGCCGCCGAACCGACCGCGGA
>JANLUG010001023.1:0-5259 GCA_031363335.1 Gammaproteobacteria bacterium | reverse complement strand
ATCGAGATGATCACGGTGCCGATGACCGAACACGGGCCCAACATGGATGCGGTAGAGGCGCAGGTCGCAGCAGATCCGACGATCAAAGGCATCTGGTGCGTGCCGAAATATTCGAACCCGACCGGCTGCGTGTATTCGGATGCAACCGTGCAACGCATCGCCAAACTGCCGAAGCGCGCAGCCGCGCACTTTCTCGTCATGTGGGACAACGCCTACGCCGTTCACGATCTCGAACAACCGAGCCCGAAACTCGCGAGCATCGCGCCGCTGCTCATAGCGGCAGGCACCGACGACAACGCCGTGCAGTTCACGTCGACGTCGAAGATCACGTTCGCGGGTGCCGGCGTCGCATTCCTGTCCAGCTCGCCGGCCATCGTGAAAGCACTCGAAAAACACCTGAGCGCGATGACGATCGGCCCCGACAAGATCAATCAGCTGCGCCACGTACGCTTTCTCGAAGGTCGCATCGCGCAGCACATGCAACAACACGCCGCGCTGATCCGCCCGAAATTCCAAGCGGTACTCGAACGCCTCGATCAATCGCTCGGCGAACTCGACATCGCAACCTGGACGCGTCCGAAGGGCGGCTACTTCATCTCGCTCGATACGCTACCCGGTATCGCGCAGCGCGTGGTTGCCCGCGCCAAGGCCATCGGCGTGACGTTGACGCCCGCCGGCGCCACATTTCCCTACGGAGCCGATCCGAACGATTCCAATATCCGCATCGCGCCGACATTTCCGCGTCTCGCGGACGTCGAGGCGGCCACCGATGTTTTTGTACTCTGCGTGGAACTCGAGAGCATCGAGCAGATACTCGCGCGGCGTCTCGCCTCATGACCACCTGGAGCACCCATTGACGGATTCAGCCTGGACACTCGATCAATTTCCCGTCCCAGAGGTCGATGATCGCGACCGCTTCCACGATTTCGCCCTGCCGCTGCCGATCGTGCATGCGATCGCCGACCTCGGCTTCGAGTACTGCACGCCGATTCAAAGTGAGGTGTTGCCGTACAGCCTCGCGGACTACGACGTCACCGGTCAGGCGCAAACAGGCACAGGCAAGACCGCAGCATTTCTCGTCACGATCCTGGCGCGCCAGTGGGAGCATCCGAAAACACCGGCGAATCCGCCCGGTACGCCGCGCGCACTCGTACTCGCGCCGACACGCGAACTGGCGATCCAGATCGAACAGGACGGCCGCGATCTGGCGAAGCATATGGACACCGTCGTGGTCAGCGTCGTCGGCGGCATGGACTTCAACAAACAACGCCTGCAGTTGACCGAAGGACCGGTCGACATTCTCGTGGCAACGCCGGGACGGCTGCTCGACTTCATCAACCGCCGCGTCATCGATTTGAGCCGTGTCGAAGTGCTGGTGATCGACGAAGCCGACCGCATGCTCGACATGGGCTTCATCCCCGATGTGCGACGTATCGTCTACAAGACGCCGCACAAACGCGAACGCCAGACGCTGTTCTTCAGCGCGACGTTCAACGACGACGTGATGCGGCTGGCGACGTCGTGGACGCTCGACCCGATACATGTCGCGATCGAACCCGAAAACGTCGCCGTCGATACGGTCGAGCAGAAGTTCTGGCTCGTTTCGGCCGAGAACAAGGGCAAGCTGCTCGCCGAAATGGTGGAAGCGAAAGCGCTATCACGCGTCATGGTGTTCGCGAACCGCCGCGATTCGACGCGCAACCTGCACGAATATCTGCGCAAGAAGAACGTCTCGTGCGAGATGCTCTCCGGCGAAGTGCCGCAGCGTAAACGGCTCACCACGCTCGACCGGTTCAAGCAGGGCAAGATCCGCGTGCTCGTAGCAACCGACGTCGCGGGGCGCGGCATCCACGTCGACGATGTCAGCCACGTCATCAACTTCGACCTGCCGGAAGATCCGGAGGATTACGTGCATCGCATCGGCCGCACCGGTCGCGCCGGTGCAACGGGCATTTCGATCAGCTTCATTTCCGAGGACGACGCCTTCAACCTCGGCGCGATCGAAGACTTCCTCGGTCACCCCGTCACCTGCACGCAACCCGAGTTGTAGACGTGGTATGACGGCACTGCTGCAGCACAATCGCCGCTGGTGCGGTCGGCTGCTGTTTCTCGGCGGACTGCTCTGCGCTTCCGCGTTCGCCGCCGAACGACCCGCTTTCGAATACCGCCTCGATGCCGATGGTCGGCTCGGCATCCGCGATGTCGTCGATTCGAGCAACTGGACTCGAGGCGTCAACGCGCCGACGTTCGGCTTTCGCCCCGACGCGGTGTGGCTGCGCACAGACGTTCCGCAAGACGCCGACGTTCTGGTGATCGACAACGGCTGGCTCGACGACATCGAAGTCTTCTTCGTCTCGGGCGACCGCGTGGTGACGCGCTATCGCACCGGCAATCGCTATCCGTTCGATTCGCGCCCGATCCACGCCGCTCAGTTCGCGTTCCCCGTTCCACACGGGAGCCCGGCGGAGCACGTCTATGTACGATCGATCGGACACAGCGCGCACTACCTGCCGTTGGCGTTCATGTCCGATGCACAGTTTCACGCCCAGGCGAGCTCACGCGCGACGCTGCAGGGCTGCTACTACGGGATCATCATCGCGATGATCCTCTACTACGCGGTGCTGTTCGCGGGCATGCGCGACAAGGTCTACCTCTACTACGTGCTCTATGCCGCGTCGCTGATGCTATCGATGCTCAGCAAGGACGGTCTCGGCCCGCAGTACCTGTGGCCGGACTCGCCCGCGATGCAGCGCGTTGCGCTCGACCCGATGACAACGCTCGCGATCGTCTTCGCCACGCTGTTCGCAATGGCGTTCCTGAGGCTGCGACGCGCCCTCCCCGGAATGCATCGGGTGTTGCAAGGATTCGCCGCGGTAACGTTGCTCAACGGTGCCGTGGGAACCGTGTTCGCGCATCACGTCTTCCCGATGATCAACGCGCTACTCGTGGTACTCCTGACACTGCTTTTGATGGGAACCGCCACGAGACGTCTGATGCACGGTTTCAAGCCGGCACTGATCTTCCTGGTCGCAACCGGCAGCCTGCTCGTCGGCAGCACGCTGTTCGTGTCGATGCTGCTCGGCTGGTTCGACGACAGCGTGATCGCGCGCTTTGGCGTGCAGCTCGGCTCGACGTTGGAACTCATGCTGCTTGCGTTCGCGTTGTCGCAGCGCATGAACGACGAGCACCGCAAGCGGGTCTGGATGCAGCACCGATCGCTGGAGCTCACGCGCGAAGTTCGGGCGCTGAAGACGGGCACGCAGATCGCCGAAGAACACCGACAGTTGCAACGTTCTCTGCAGCAGGCGCAGAAGCTGCGCACCATCGGTGAAATGACCGGCGGATTCGCGCACGACTTCAACAACATTCTGGCGAGCGTGCTCGGTTACGCCGAGCTGACGAAAGAACGCGTTGCCCGACTCGGCGACCATCGGCTCGTCGACTACGTCGGCGAAATCGAACACGCCGGCAAGCGCGGCTCCGATCTGGTCAAACAACTGCTGATCTACAGTCGCGGCGGAAACACGGAACCGCACGAATTCGATCTGAGCGAGACGATTGCCGAGACGGTACGTTTCCTGCGCGGAACGTTACCTGCGACCGTACAAATCGCCACGGAGCTACCGGACCGTCCGCAACGCGCGTTCGCAGACCCGGCGCATATACAGCAGATGCTCGTGAACCTGAGCTTGAACGCGTCGGAGGCGATGGGCGAACGCGGCGACATCACGATATCGTTACGTCGCGGCGTCAGCGACGAATCGACGTGCGCGTCGTGTGCGACGCGTTTTTCCGGCGAGCATCTGATCATCACGGTTGCCGATCGCGGCCGCGGTGTCGGCGGCAATCTGCAGGATCTATTCACACCGTTCTACACCACCAAGCCCGTCGGCGGCGGCTCCGGCCTAGGTCTGTCTGTCGTCCATGGCATCGCACACGAATATGGCGCGCACATCACCGCTTCACCGAGAGCACAGGGGGGCACGCGCTTCTCGGTTCATTTGCCGCTGCAGGATATGCGTGCGCTTCCGGCGCAGGAGGTCGGCAATCGGATTCTCGTGATCGACGACGACCGCGCGCTTGCGCGATATCTCGAAGCGATGCTCGTCCATCATGGTTACGTCGTTACCGTCGCGCATACGTCATCGGAAGCGCTCGAGCGGGTGATGGCGAACCCCAACGCATTCGACCTCGTGATCACTGACCAGCTTATGCCGCAGATCACGGGGCTCGAACTCGCGCGTGACATTCGCGACGTGCGCGCCGATCTGCCGGTGATTCTGTGCAGCGGTAATCCAGACGCCATCGATCGGACCGCAATGGCGCATACCGCGATCAAGGCCGTCTTCGCGAAGCCGATCGAATCGGAACTGTTGCTCGCGAAGGTGCGTGGCGTCCTGTCCGAACCGGTACGTTGACGTTGACCGGCGTGGCTCAAACGTCGAGCATGATCCGTCGCTGATCCGAAGCCGCCCGATGCGCACCGCCGTCATCCAAATGCGTTCGACGCCCGATGTTGCCGCCAACCTCGAGTCGGCCGAACGGCTGACGGCGAAAGCCGTCGCGCGCGGCGCCGAATGTGTGCTGTTGCCGGAAGCATTCGCCTTCATCGGCCCGGATGCGCAGAAGCAGGAGATCACCGAGCCGCTGCCGACCGGCGGACCGATACTCGCGCGCTGTCAGGCGCTCGCCGCAACACATCGTATACATCTGGTGCTCGGCGGATTTCACGAACGATCCGGCGAAAAAGGCAAAACGTATAACACCTGCGTACATCTCGATCCTGCAGGCAAGGTTGCGGCGCTGTATCGCAAAATCCATCTGTTCGACGTCGATCTTCCCGACGGCACCCGCCTGAAGGAGTCCGACAAGACACTTGCGGGCAGCGAGACGGTCGTCACGCAAACGCCGTTCGGCACGCTCGGCTTGAGCATCTGCTACGACATGCGGTTCCCCGAGCTGTACCAACAACTGGTGGACAAAGGGGCGGTTGCGCTGACGATGCCGTCGGCATTCACGCTTTCGACCGGGAAGGATCACTGGCATGTGCTACTGCGCGCACGCGCGATCGAGTGTCAGAGTTATGTGCTCGCCCCCGCGCAGTGGGGCAATCACCACGGCACGCGAACGTCATATGGCCATGCATTGATCGTCGATCCATGGGGTTGTGTCATTGCGGAGTGCGGCGAAGGCGACGGCGTTGCGATCGCCGACCTGGAGATGTCGGTCGTCACAGGCGCCAGGCAACGGCTGCCGAGC
>JANLUG010001017.1:0-6019 GCA_031363335.1 Gammaproteobacteria bacterium | reverse complement strand
ATCGAGATGCGCGCGTTCGGGCTCAAGCGCGACTGACCGTCGACCACCACCATTTCGCCGGGCTGAACGCCGGTCACGATGGACCACTCGTTGCTGGCGCGCCCGACCTGTATCTGGCGTTGCTCCGCGATCGATTCGTTGACGACATAGACGAATCGGCCGTTCGGACCCTCACCGATGGCGACCGTCGGCACGACGATCGCTTTGCCGTCCACCGGCAACGACAGCGCGACGTTGACGAATGCGCCCGGCCACAACGCACGCGACTGATTCTCGAAGCGCGCACGCAGGCGGATCGTGCCGGTGATCGTATCAGCGGCGTTGTCGATGAAGGTCAGCGTGCCGAGCGATTCGACGCGTTCACCGGCGGCACCGGTGGTGCTCGCGCGCACTTGCGGTGTAGAGGTAGCCAACGTCGCGCGCACCAGTTCCAACTGCTGCTGCGGCACCGAAAACGCAACGTCCACATGGTCGAGCACGTTCAGCATGACGAGCGGCGTCTGCGCCACCGCGCGGATCATGTTGCCCACCTGCTGGTTGACGCGGCCGATCTTGCCGGCGACCGGTGCCGTAATGGTCGTGTAGCTCAGCTGCAGCGCCGCGTTGTCTACCATGGCGCGATCCGAATCGATGGTCGCCTTGGCGAACTGCAGGTCCGTTTTCAGTTGTGTATACGCGTCTTCCGAAATGAACTTCTGCGCCAGTAGCGATTTGCCGCGGTCGGCTTTCGACTGCGCGTTGGCGAGCGTGGCTTCGTCGCGCGCCAATGTCGCGCGCGCAATGCGCAGCTGGATCTCGAGCGGCGCCGGATCGATCTGCAACAGCGGCTCGCCGGCTTTCACCTCTTGGCCGTCGGCAACGAAGACCTTCACGATCTGCCCGTCGACGCGCGACTGAATGGCAACGCTGCCGGTCGACTCCACCGTGCCGACTTCGTTCAGCACCACCGGCATTTCGCGCTGCTCGACCGCCGCGACCACCACCGGGATGGGTGCCGGTTCCTGCGACACGGCGCCGCCGCTCTTGCCGCAGGCCGCAACCAACATCCATACGGCGGCACCCGCCACAACACGGTACTTCAACATCAACTCCTGAATCGCTTGCTCATACGCGCCAGAGTTTGGACTCCGTCGCGTCCAACTGGTGCCGTGCGCGTGAACTTGCCGCCACGGGCGCACCCGCGTCAGACTGCCTGTGAGACGCAATCATGACAGAGAATCATGACGAATCTGACGCACATTCCCGTGATCGACATCCGCCGTCTCGATGACGATGCGGGGGCATTGCGGCAGGTCCACGAAGCGTGCCGCGATTGGGGGTTCTTTCAGATCGTCGGGCATCGCGTGCCGGCCGATCTGCTCACCGCGACTCATGCCGCTATGCGCGCGTTCTTCCAGCTGCCGATCGAAGCGAAGCGCGCCATCGAACGGACCGCGACGAACTCGTGGGGGTTCTACGATCGCGAACTCACGAAGAACACGCGCGACTGGAAACAGATCTTCGATGTAGGTCCCGACGAAACCGACGGGAGGCTTGCCGGTTCGTTCGCGCAGTGGCCGGCTGAACCGCCGGAATTCAGGCGCACGATCGAGGCGTTCTACGCCGCGTGCGAAGCGCTCAGTTACCGGATGCTGAACGCGATCTCGCGCTGCCTGCAGATGCCGGCGAGCCATCTGGACGAAACTTTCGGGCCGGACCACAGCAGCTTTTTGCGCCTCAACTACTACCCGATCTGCGACGCGCCGGCCGCGCCGGACACACCGCTGGGCGGCGCCGGCAACTTCGGCATCAATCACCACACCGATTCCGGTGCGATCACGATCCTGCTGCAGGACGAGCAACCCGGTCTGCAGGTGTATCGACGCGGCACATGGACACTCGTCGAACCGAATCCCGATGCGCTCGTCGTCAACATCGGCGACGTCGTGCAGGTCTGGTCGAACGATCGCTATCCGGCGGCGCTGCACCGCGTGATCGCAAGCCACGCGACCGACCGCTACAGCGCGCCGTTCTTTTTCAATCCGGCGCCGCACGCGACCTACGCGCCGCTGCCGAGCGTACTCAGCGAATCCGAGCCCGCGCGTTACCGACCGATCAACTGGGGGGAGTTCCGCGCCAGCCGCACCGCCGGCGACTACGCGGACTACGGCGACGAGATTCAGATCTCACACTATCGAACCGCGACCGAACCGCGACGTAACTGAGGGAACACCATGCCGAACACAGCGCTCGAAGTCGCGCAGCAGCTCTTTGAGCAGATCGAAGCGAAACGCGTCGAAGGTGTGGCCGCGCTATATGCCGACGACATTCTGGTGTGGCACAACTTCACGAACACCACCCAATCAAAAGCCGAAAACCTCGCGACGCTCGGCGGCTTGACGAAGCATGTCGCGCAGATCCGTTACGACGTCACCGAGCGCGTTTCGCTCGGCGATCGTGTGATGCAGCGGCACGTGCTGCGATGCCGTGTTGCGAACGGCGAGGAAATCGCCATTCCGGCCTGCATTTTCGTTGCCGTGCGAGACGGCAAGATCACGCGGATCGACGAATATCTCGACACCGCTCAATCGAACGCGCTCGGCGCGGCGATCAAACGCTCCCGCGACTCCCGCGAATAACACGGCCAAAACACACTCACATACCGGAGACTTACGATGCCCCGACTCAGACAGGTAACCCGCGCGCAGGCGACCGGCAACATCCGCAAGTACTACGATCAACTGTTCGGCGAACGCGATCCTGTTACCGAACCCGGCACCGCTACGGGCACACCCGGTCACTGGTGGACGGTTTTCGCGCTGGTGCCGCATATCTTCGACCACGCCACCAACCTGTTCGGCATGGTCGCTGACAAGAGCCTGAGCCCACTCGATGCGAAGATCCGCGAACTCGCTGTCATGCGCGTCGGCTTCACGCAGGCGAGCCAGTTCGTCTTCTCACAACACTGCAAGGCCGCGCGCCGCTTCAAGATCAGCGAGGCGCAGATCGCGGCAATTCCGTCGTGGCAGGTCTCCGATACATTCTCACCGAAGGAACGCGCCGCGCTCGCGTACGTCGACTGTCTGATTCTCGAAGGCGGCCGCGTGCCCGACGAGACATTTGCCGCGTTGCAGAGCCATTTATCCGACGAGAACATCATGGAACTGACGTATCACGCGCTGACCTACAACCTGCATGCGGTGACGTGCAAAGCGTTACGGCTCGAGTACGACGATGTGGCCGAACGTATCGTCGAAGTGCCGATGCCGAAGGCAGCGTCGTAGCAGATCCGGCAAAACGCCTGGAAAAACCCGGCGCAGTTGTAGATCATCTGCGCCGATATTGATTATCTGTCGAGGACACCGACCATGGCCCGCAAGCAAAATTCCAAGTTCGAGATTCGCGGCGTCAACCATCTGGCGCTCACCTGCAAAGACATGAAGCGCACGGTCGACTTCTACTCCAACGTGCTCGGCATGCCGCTGATCAAGACCATCGACCTGCCGCGCGGCATGGGCCAGCACTTCTTCTTCGACATCGGCAACGGCGACTCGCTGGCGTTCTTCTGGTTCCCGGATTCGCCGGAATCGCAACCCGGCGTAACGCACCCGGCCAATCTCGTTACCCGCGGCCCAATCACCACCGCGAACGCAACGATGAACCACGTCGCCTTCGACGTGTCGCCCGAGAAGATCGACGAATATCGCGAGCGGCTGAAAAAAGCCGGCGTGGACGTGACGCGCGTGATCAACCACGACGATTCGGAACATGGCGCCAGCGCCGAGATTTCGCCGACGACGTTCGTCCGCTCGATCTATTTCCTCGACCCCGACGGCATTCAACTCGAATTCGCCGCGTGGACGCGGGAAATGAACGACAGCGACGTCAATCTCGCGCCGCATTCGAACGCGGCCGGCTGAAGCTACTCGTTCAGTTGCACCGTTGCGCCGCCGGGCGAAGTCACTTCGCCCGCGGCGTTCTTCACGAACAGCTCGATGGTCACGCGCTTCTGCGCCGCGTCAATCGCCGTGATCCGGCCGCCCGAGACGAGCGTCTCTCCGAGATAGGTCGCCTTGCGATTGCTGTACTGAAATCGCACCAGCGTACCGTCGTCACCAATCCAGTTGACGACGCATTGGGCAAGCCAGTCGCCCTGCAACGGCCCGTCAATGACGATCGCAGGATGGCGCTCGACCTGCGTCGTATACGTTTCGTCGTAGTGGATGCGGTGCGGATTCCAGACCGATGCGTTGTACAGAAACAGGCTGACGTTGGTCGGCGTGTGGTGCCGCTCCGGCAGCGCATCTCCCACTTTGAGATCGGCGATACGAACGTTCATCGCGCGATTCCGGTCTGCATTTCTTCCAGTACCAGTTCGCCGTCTGCGTCTGTCACGCGCAACGCACGCACCGTGAAGATCAGCGGACCCTGGCTGCCCTGCTTTTCATACATGTCGACGATGCGCTGCACGCCCGTTAGCCGATCGCCGGGACGGATCGGACGCTGTTGAATCAACTCGGTGCCGCCGGCCATCACGCGCTGCAACGGCAACTTCGGACCGGTCCCGCTGCCGCGCGACAGACCGTCGGCGCGCAATTCCGAAATCGGACGCAATGCACCGAACAGATTGAAGACGAACATCGGCGGCGCTTCGTCGCCGCGCAGGTACTTCTGTTGTGTCTGCTCGGTCGCGATGGCGTATTTGACGATCTCGCGGCGGCTCACCTCGACCTGGATCGACGCATCTTCACGGCCGATCCAGGCGCGGTGCTCATCGGTCAGCAGGCTGCTCACGCGCAAGCGCGCTCGTCAGCTTTCGGTCGATGAGTGCAAGCTGCTGGATGTGCATTTGCTCACAGAGTCGAGATCCGCCTCGATGGCGACACCCTCCGGCGTCAACATCGCCGCGCGCTGCGACGTCCAGGCCTCGAAGCTGGGGTACGAGTCGATGTACATGAACTGACCGAGATCGCCCGTCACGGCCGAAACCACGAAGCTGCGAATGTCACCCCCTTTGACTTTGCTGTTGACGAACTTGACCCATTTGCCGTTGGCGGTTTGCACATCCGCCGGCGTCTTGCCTTCAATGACCGTGCAGGTCCACAGCTGGAGCGTGCGCGTGTCGGCGTATGCGGAAACCGATGCCGTCGCGACAACGGCGATCAGCATCAGAGTTGTCATGCGTTTCATTCTGTTCTCCCCTGTTTGAAGTATCGCGAGCAACCCAGCGCCGCGATTGGCTGGACTATACACCCGTCAGCAATGCGCCAGAACGCGGTCGTTGGCCTTCGATGTGCACTGCCCTGCGCGTCGCAACAGCGCTCGACAGCGGACTCGTCATTGGCCATATTTCGTTGATCGCTAAAAACAGGAAACGATCCGTGCCGACTTCTACACCGCCGCAGGGCGTTTCCTATCTGGGTCACATCACCGACACTCACCGCTGGGCGAACTTCAAGCATCGCGCCGACGACATCTTCATCTGCACGCCGGCGAAATGCGGCACGACCTGGACGCAGGCGATCTGCGCCATGCTGGTGGCGGGGAAGGCGGATCATGGGCAACAGCCCGGTATGGTATCGCCGTGGGTCGACTCCAACTTCGCGCCGATCGACGAATATCTGCGGCAGGTCGAGGCTCAGGCCCACCGCCGTTACCTGAAGACACACACCCCGTTCGACGGCATTCCCTACTACTCCACCTGTACCTATCTCGTGGTCTTGCGCGATCCGCGGGACGTCTACCTTTCCGGGCTCGATCATCGGGCCAACATGAACGATCAAACGATGGCCGCGAACAGTTTCCCGACGGCGTTTCACGACTGGCTGAATGGGGTGAGAAGTCCGGGTGCATGGGATCGCGAATGCCTGGACTCGATGGTCCACTTCTTCAAGACCTACTGGCGCTACCGGGACTTGCCTAACGTTCACCTGTATCACTACTCCGACATGAAGCGCGATCTCGAAGGCACTATCGCGTCGATGGCCGCTGCCTGTCGGATCACGCTCAGCGATGCGCAGCTGCGCGCATACGCCGGGGC
>JANLUG010001006.1:0-5245 GCA_031363335.1 Gammaproteobacteria bacterium | reverse complement strand
AGGAAGAGTTGTCTAATACGACGCCATCGTGATCGACCGACATCAGACCGTGTCTTCATCACGAACGTCGACTGCATCGACCAAAGAAAACCGGCAATCTGTACAAGGAGTGCGATACGGTGAAATCACGGGCCTCTGTGTCCAAAGAAAAAGAAGTTGTCGTCAGTGATGACGACAAACCTCCCACGCGTTCTGCGTCAACGCAATCTCTAAAAATCTCAGTTAGAAACATCACGGCCCGCCCGGCGCCGTATATCCACCGCGATATCGATCCTCGCTTCGACCGTACCAAAATCAGATCCCGTCCCTCGCGTGAAAGCCGTCGCGTCCGCGTCTTCCGGCGCGCGCACTACCCGATGGTGACCGACACCGAGTGGAACGATTGGCGCTGGCAGTCGCGCAATCGGATCAAGAACCTGGCGCAACTCGAGAACCTGCTCGAGCTTTCCGCAGATGAGCGCCGCGCCATGGTCGATGGCGGCTCGATGCTGCCGTTGGGCATCACGCCTTACTACGTGAGCCTGCTCGATCCGACCAACCCGAACAACGCGCTGCGCCGCACCGTCATTCCGGTAACCGGCGAATTTCTGCGCGGCGCCGGCGAAGCAGACGACCCACTCGGTGAAGACGGCCACAGCCCGGTGCCCGGTCTCGTCCACCGCTATCCCGACCGCGTGCTGTTCCTCGCGCTCGACTTCTGCACCACCTATTGCCGCTACTGCACGCGTTCACGCGTGGTCGGTCACGGCGAACTGGCGCCGTCGGATGCACGCCTCGAAGCGATGTTCGATTACATCCGCTCGACGCCGGCGATCCGCGACGTGTTGATCTCCGGTGGCGATCCGCTGGCGCTGGCCGACGAAAAGCTCGACTACATCCTTGGCCGTCTGCGGGAAATTCCGCACGTCGAGTTCATCCGCATCGGCACGAAGATGCCCGCCGTGTTGCCGCAACGGATCACGCCGAGCCTCGTGCGCGTGCTGCGCAAGCACCACCCGATCTGGATGAGCGTGCACTATCTGCACCCCGACGAGTGCACCACCGAAGCGTTCAATGCCTGTGCGCGGCTGGCCGACGCGGGTATTCCGATCGGCTCGCAGACGGTGTTGCTCAAAGGTGTCAACGACGACGTCGAGACGATGAAGGAACTGATGCAGCGGCTGCTGCTGATGCGCGTGCGGCCGTACTATCTCTATCAGTGCGATCCGATCTCGGGGTCGAGTCACTTCCGCACGTCTATACAGACCGGGCTCGACATCATGGAGGGTCTGCGCGGCCACACGACCGGCTACGGCGTGCCGACCTATGTCGTCGACGCACCCGGCGGCGGCGGCAAAATTCCGTTGCAGCCGCAATATGTCGTCGGCCGGCGCGGCGAAGACCTGATCCTGCGCAACTACGAAGGTCGCGAGTATCGGTACCCGGATCCTCTGGGTGCGGAAACCGCGCCGGAGACGGCCTCGTGCGAATCGGCCTGACCTACGACCTACGCGCCGAATATCTGGCGCTCGGGTACGGCGAGGAAGAGACCGCAGAGTTCGATCAGCAGGGCACGATCGATTCTCTGGCGGAAGCGATCGAGTCGCTCGGCCACAGCGTCGATCGGATCGGTTCGGCGCGTTCACTCGTGAACCGCCTCGCCAAAGGGGATCGCTGGGAACTGGTGTTCAACATCGCCGAGGGTTTGTACGGCTACGGCCGCGAAGCGCAGGTACCCGCAATTCTCGACGTTTACGGCATCGCCTACACCTTCGCCGATCCGTTGGCCGCGTCGGTCTGCCTGCACAAAGGCTGGTCGAAGATGATCGTGCGCACGGCCGGCGTGCCGACGGCGGACTTCGCGATCATCGAAACGCCGGCCGATGTCGAGCGCGTGAAGCTCGGATATCCAATGCTGGCAAAACCGATCGCGGAAGGTACCGGCAAAGGCGTCACACCTAAATCCGTCGTGCGAACGCCCGCGGATCTGTCGCAAGTTGCCGTCGAGTTGCTCGATCGCTATCAGCAACCGGTACTCGTCGAAACGTTCCTGCCCGGGCGCGAGTTCACCGTTGGAATCGTCGGCACGGGCGCCGCATCTCGCGCGATCGGTTCGATCGAGATCGTTTTGCGCGCCAATGCGGAACCCGAGGTGTATTCATATACCAACAAGGAGGAGTGCGAGACGCTCGTCGACTATCGACACATCACGTGCGCCGATCCGCTGGTGGCGGAAGCCGAGCGCATTGCGCTCGACGCGTGGATCGCACTCGATTGCCGCGACGGCGGCCGAGTGGACATCCGCTGCGACGCACGCGGCAAGCCGATGTTCCTCGAGGTCAACCCACTCGCCGGACTGCATCCGACCCATTCGGACTTACCGATGATCGCAACCGCCATCGGCATGCCGTATGCGGAGCTGATCCGCGCCATCGTCGATTCGGCCGCCACGCGAATTCCGAAAGCGCGCGTCCGCGCCGCGTAACCCATGGACATTCTGCTGCTGCACGACGCGGTGCCCACCGATGCGCCGCCCGATGCGCAGGACACGCTCGTTCAAGCGAAGGCGGTTCACACCGCATTGACCGAACTCGGCCACACTGCGGCGATTCTTCCCGTAAGCGATGATCTCGGCGGGTTGGCGATGCGGCTGAACGCATCGCGGCCGACCTTGATCTTCAATCTCGTCGAATCGCTCGCCGGGTCCGATGCGACCGCAGTGGCCGTGCCCGCTCTGCTCGATGGGCTCGGCCTGCGTTACACCGGTTCGCGGGCAGCGGGCATCGCGCTATCGAACGACAAATGCGCCGCGAAAGACTTCATGTCGCGCCTGGCGTTACCGACGCCCGAGTGGGTCGCTTCCGACTCGACCGCAACCCGGTTCCGCGCCGATCACTACATCGTCAAAGCGCGCTTCGAGCACGCGTCGCGCGGTCTCGAAGACGACGCCATCGTCCGCTGTGATTCGCTCGATGCGGCAGGCCAGGCCGTGCGGGAAAAGTCGCGCCAGATGGGACGCCCGTGTTTCGCCGAGCGATTCATCCGCGGCCGTGAATTCAATCTCTCGGTGCTGACCGGTCCCGCCGAACCCGAAGTGCTCGCCCCCGCCGAGATCGATTTCTCTGCATTCCCACCCGGCAAGGCACACATGGTCGGCTATCGAGCGAAGTGGATAGAGGACTCGTTCGAGTTCGCGAACACGCCGCGACGTTTCGAATTTCCTGCGAGCGACGCGCAGCTGCTTGCACACCTCGAACGGCTCGCACGCACGACGTTTCAGGCAATGGGCTTATCCGGTTACGCGCGCGTCGATTTCCGCGTCGACGCGGACGGTCCGTGGATCCTCGAAGTGAACGCAAATCCGTGCATCTCACCCGACGCCGGGTTCGCCGCGGCTCTTGCGCAGAGTGGCATTCGCTATAAAGATGCGATCGCACGTATCGTTCGCGCCGCGATGGGAGACCACTGATGCACAGCCGACCGAATCGACACCGGGAGTTCGCGTGCAAGCGTTGACGCTGCGCACCGAAGTGCAGCGCCGCGACCGCGAGCGCATTGCGGAAATCACGGCGGCGACGGAGATGTTCCATCCGCCCGAAGTCGCGGTGGCCGTGGAGTTGGTCGACGACCGGCTGACGAAGAGCAAGGCATCCGACTATCAGTTTCTGTTCGTCGACGAAGGCGAAGCGACGCTCGGCTACGCGATCTACGGCTTCAACTCGATGACGCGGTCGAGCTGGGACCTGTACTGGATCGCGGTCGATCCCGAGTGCCACGGCACCGGTGTCGGCCGTTTGCTGCTCGGCGAAGTCGAAGCGCGCTCGCGCGCCGGTGGGTGCACGCATCTGTGGGTCGAAACAGCCGGCCGCGAAAACTACAAACGCACCCGCGCGTTCTACGTCTCGATGGGCTACACGATCGCCGGCGAGCTGAAAGATTTCTACGAGCCGGGCGATTCGAAAATCGTTTTTGTGAAGGCGCTATGACCACTATCGAAACCTTCCGCCAAGACGTCCGCCGCTGGCTCGAAACGAATTGTCCGCCGCGCATGCGCACACCGATGCCGCAGGATGAAATGCCCGGCGGCGGTCGCCGCGCTCAATACAAACACCCCGAGACGAAGGTCTGGCTCGATCGTATGGCCGAGAGGGGTTGGACCGTGCCGACGTGGCCGGTCAAATACGGCGGCGCCGCGCTCGACAAGGAACAGCACCAGGTGCTGCAGGAAGAACTGCGCCGCATCAACGCGCGGCCTGCGCTGTTCGGCATGGGTATCAGCATGATCGGCCCGGCCCTGCTCGAATTCGGCACCGACGAGCAGAAAGCCGAACATCTGCCGAAGATCGCCCGCGGTCAGACCTGGTGGTGCCAGGGTTATAGCGAGCCGAACGCCGGCTCCGACCTCGCGAGCCTGAAGACGAGCGCCGTCGAGAACGGCGACGAATACATCATCAACGGCTCAAAGATCTGGACGTCGGGCGCCGATCATGCGGACTGGATCTTCTGTCTGGTGCGCACAGACTCGAAAGCGCCGAAACACGACGGCATCACGTTCATCCTGTTCGATATCGATCAGCCGGGTGTCACCGTGAAACCGATCCTACTGATCAGCGGCATGTCGCCGTTCTGCGAGACATTCTTCGACAACGCGCGCGCGTTGAAGAGGAACGTCGTCGGCGAAGTGAACAAGGGCTGGACTGTCGCGAAGCGGTTGTTGCAATACGAGCGCACGTCGATCGGCGGGATCGGCGGCGGCACGCAACAAACCGCGAAGGTCGAAGACATCGCGAAGGACTATCTCGGTGCGAACGACGGTCGTATTGCCGACGACGCCGCGCGGCAACGCGTGATCGCGCACAAGATGAACGACCGCAGCTTCGGCCTGACGCTGCGTCGCTCGGTGGAAGAGTCGCAATCCGGTCGTGCGCCCGGCGCGGCCTCGTCGATGTTCAAGTACTACGGCACCGAACAGAACATCCGCAGATACGAACTCCTGTTGTCGATCATGGGTACGCAGGCCGTCGGCTGGGGCGGCGACAACTTCACGCCGGACGAACTGACGACGACGCGCGCGTGGCTGCGCTCTAAAGCCAACTCGATCGAAGGCGGCACGTCGGAAGTGCAGCTCAACATTCTCGCGAAACGGGTGCTCGACCTGCCGGACTGATGGGTTCCGGTAGGTAAGAGGCGAGCGCCCGGCGGAACTATCGGAAAGGGGATCAAATGGCTGACGTGTCCAACGCGCCCGCGTCGAGCGGCCCGGCGA
>JANLUG010000992.1:0-1262 GCA_031363335.1 Gammaproteobacteria bacterium | reverse complement strand
AAAGAAGGTCGCACTCGCGCTGCACAACCTGATCACGTCGCAATATCCGAAGGATACGTTCTACATCATCGGGTTCGCGGCGTACGCCAAGGAACTGAAACCCGTCGACCTGCCGTTCCTGCAATGGGACGAGTACGTGCTCGGCACGAACATGCAGCACGCGCTGCTGCTCGCCGAGAAGCTACTTGCCAAACACAACTCCGGCACCAAGCAGATCATCATGATCTCCGACGGTGAGCCGACGGCACACCTCGAGAACGGCCAGGCGCAGTTCGCCTATCCGCCGACGCAGGAAACGATCCGCGCGACGATGCGCGCCGTGCGGCTATGCACGCAGAAGAACATCGCCATCAACACGTTCATGCTCGACGCCAACTATTACCTGAAGGCGTTCATGGATCAGATCGCGAAGATCAACGGCGGGCGGGTGTTCTATACGAGCCCCGAGAAGCTCGGCGAGTACATTCTCGTGGACTATGTGCAACACAAACGGAAGCGATTGGCGCGACGGGCGTAGCGCGGCGACGCTTCCGTCAGTGCAGAGTGTCCAGTAGAGCGTCGGCGACAACCCGATGGCCTTTCGCCGTCATGTGGTCGTCCAGTATGTAGTACTTGTCAGGCGTCAGCGCACCGGACAGGTCGAGCACCGTGATGCTCTTGACGCTTCCGGGCTTTGATTTACTTGGAATCGCGCGTCGCAACGCATCTGCAAAGTCACTGCTGTTCTCTGCAAACGCATTGATTTCGATGACGACGACGTCCACATCGCTCAGATTCGCGGCGGCGTTGTTCAAAGCGTTGAGGAAATCGCCGGCCTGTTCATCCACATCTCTCCTGGGAGGCGTGTCACCAACGGGCTTGCGGACGGTTCCAATCATGTCGCGAATCAATACCTGGCCGAGATAGCGCATGTGCTTGCCGAAGTAGTAACGGGACTGTTCGGCCTGCACGCCAACCGATCGCTCATATTCGCTCCTCGATGTGATCGTCAGTGCGTTGCCCCCGACCCGGTAGGATTTGTTCTCGTTGGCGTCGTTGGGGCAGTATTGAATGATCAGGTAACGCAACGCGCTTCGATCGAGCCGTTCCAGCAGCCTCAGTTCGCGCACCGTGCCATACGATGAAATCCCGGTATTCAGCACCTTTCGCCCCGTGTCCTTTTCGATGAGTTGCGCGAAGGTCAGATTCTGGTCCACACCCCATCCCATCGTGTGCGAGTCGCCGAGCACGATGATTTCGGGCCGATCCAGCGAAGCCTCGTC
>JANLUG010000971.1:0-1617 GCA_031363335.1 Gammaproteobacteria bacterium | reverse complement strand
CATCGACTCGATGCCGGCCGGCGGGGACGGGGGTCTTCTGGCCGTCATCGGCGTCGTGTTCATCGTTCTGTTGATCCTCTAACTCACCGGCGTTAACAACATCTTCAACAATATGTTATTCAACGGCCGCACTCGGCAGCGTCGCGGCCCGATGATCGGGCCGCGGCCGCTTTCTCTCCGGTGTCCGTAACCGCCGCTTCGATCTCGCTGCCGCTCGGCACATGCGCCAGCGCCCGCCGCGCATAGTCCGCCGCGCGTGTCGGACAACCGCGCGCCAGCAGCACCTCCGCCAGATTGTTCAACACGATCGGATTGTTCGGCGCGAGCTGCAGTAGCCGCTCGTACGTCGTTTCGGCGGCCGACAACCGCCCGAGTCGATGCTCGGTGTTCGCCAGGCCGAACAACGCCAACAGATTGTCGGGCCAACGATTCGATGCGGTCGCGTAGGCCGACCGCGCAATTTCGACGTCGCCCAACGCCTCGATTGGGACGATCGATTCGACATATTGCTCGGCGTTCGCGGTGGCGGGCAGTACATCGCTCGCGAGAATGACCACACCCCACTGCTCCGACTTGCGCCACGTTTGCACGAACTCGGCATACCGCATGACGAGCCGCTCGGTAACACCCGAACGCAACACGACCTGCTGCGGTTGCGGCGCATAACCGATGACGACCGCGTAGTGCCAAACGTGCAACGGACCCACGCCGAGATCCTGCAGCACCAACACTGGATGACCGGCGTCGAGTTCGGCGAACAACGCGTGCGCATCCGGCGCCAGGACATACGGTATACGTTGGTGCCGCCGCGCCGCGGCGATCAATTCGAGTTGCAGCGAACCGTGCCTTCCGGGCAGATACGTCTGCGCGACCAGTTCCTCGGGCGTTACCTTCGCCCCTGATGCGCCGAGCATCGCTGCCAGCGCGGCCGGACCGCACTGATGTGTCTCCTGCGCGAAGAACGGCGTCGACGCGAGTTCGACGCCTGGACCGACATCGGCTGGAAACGCAACCGGCGGGGTGTGCGCGCAGCCGCACAGCGCAATCGCGACGGCCAATGCGCCAACAAACGGGTTCAGGCGCTGCTCGCTCAACTGCCGCCGAACAGGATGCGGCTGGCGCGGCGCGCGCCTTCGACCATCGCCGCGAGCTTCTGCCACGCGATGTCGTCGATGACCGACGAATATCCCGCCGAAGTCTCGAAGCCGCAGTCGGTGCCGGCCATCAACCGGCGTGGATCGTCGAGCGACTCGGCGATGCGCACGAGCCGATCGGCCACGGTGTCCGGATGTTCGATGTAGTTCGTCGTCGTATCGATCACGCCGGCAACGAGCGTGGTATTGCCCGGCATCGGCTGCTGCTCGAACAGATGGTATTCGTGCGCGTGACGCGGATTCGCCATCGACAGCAGGATGGCGCCCGCATCGATTCGCTTCAGCGCGCTCCAGATGTCTTCAAGGGGTACGTCTTCGTCGTGCGGACCCTCGTAGTTGCCCCAACAGACATGCAAACGGATGCGTTCCCTCGGTACACCACGCAGCGCGCCGTTGATGGCATCGCCGACACGCTCGACGAAACTAACGAATGCAGAGAGGGGTTGATCCGCAAAGTAGGTGT
>JANLUG010000950.1:0-7294 GCA_031363335.1 Gammaproteobacteria bacterium | reverse complement strand
GACTCGCCGAAGCCGGGCGGTGATTGCAGCGTTCATTGCAGGGCTCCTTGGGCTGTCAGCTGCGCGATGCGTACCGCCGAGTAGCCGAGGATATCGCCGAGCACCATCGTATTGTGCGAGCCATAGCTCACCGCCAGCGTCGGTTGCACCGCCTTTGTTTCCGACATCAGTACCCGGCTGCCTTCGATGGCGGTCATGCCGAACAGCGGATGGGCAAGCCGTTGTATAAAACCGCGAGAGGCGAGCTGCACATCGTTCGATAGTTCGTGCGTGTCGAGCAGCGCGTGTGCCGCGATGCCGGCGCCCTGCAGTGCCGCCTCGATCTCATGCGCGTCGCGTTGACGCGTCCATTCGGCAACAGCCGCGTCGATGCGGTCTTCGGCGCGCTTGCGACCGTCGAGCGTCGTCAGCGTTTGATCGTCGGCGAGTCCGCTCAACTGCGCGATGCGACACAGCTGCTGCCATTCGGCGTCGGTGCGCACTGCGATGGCCACCCAACGATCCACACCGAGGGTCGGATAGACGCCGTGCGGCGCCATCGACGCATCGCGATTGCCGTGCGCTTCGGGCGCGCGTTTAGCTTCGAGATAGGCAAGTGCCGCAGGCGCGAGAAAATGCAATGCCGCTTCAGCCTGCGCCATGTCGATGAATTGCCCTTTGCCGGTGCGGTCGCGATGCGCGAGCGCTGCAAGGATCGCCAATGCGTTGTAGCGCACACCCATAAAATCCGTATACGGCCCGAAGCATCCGGAAGGCGGTGCACCCGGCGCCCCCACCAACTGATAGAAGCCGCACACGGCGCCCGCAAGGTTGCCGAAACCCGCGTATTCGCGCCACGGCCCGGACTGCCCGAGCAGGCTGCTGCTGACCATGATGATGTCGGGGTTGAGGGCACGCGCTGCGTCATAACCGAAGCCCATGCGCTCGATGACGCCGGGCGAGAACGATTCGCCGTACACATCGGCCCAGCGGATCAGATCGGCGAGCACCGCACGACCTTCCGCCGTACCGAGATCGAGCGACACATTCAGTTTGTTGGCATGCGTGCTGTGAAATCCGGGCGTGCGCTCCGGCTCAGGCGTTGCATCTATGTACGGCGGCACCGCGCGCAGCATGTCGAGACGATTGCGCGACTCCACGTGAATCACGGTGGCGCCGTAGTCCGCGAGCATGCGGGTGGCACCGGGACCGGCGACTACCCAGAACAGATCGAGCACTTTGAGACCCGCGAGCGGCGCTGACGATGACGCCGGCGGCGGCACAGCGCGCCGATCCCAGTCGCGTCGCAACGTATCGGCGCGCACCTGTATCGATTCGTCAGACATCGTCAGTGGACTGCCGCCGAACTGCGCGAACGGTCCGAGGTGCGGCCGGCCCTTGCGCTGCAGATAGCCACGCGCGGCGAAGTGCGGGCTGTCGAGCAGCTCACCGACGTGCATCACCGGCGCGAGCAACAACTTACGCGCTACCGCTTGTGCCATGACTTCGGCTTTTGTACGCGGGGCGAGCAACTGCGCAATGGCGTCGTCCACCACCTGCCACTCTTGCGCACTGATCGCGCCCTGCATCATACGAATGGCAACGCTGCCCCAGTCCCAATCGATCAGTGAGGCGTCGCAAAGATTCTCCTCGACGGCC
Source organism: Gammaproteobacteria bacterium (assembly GCA_031363335.1). Lineage (GTDB taxonomy): Bacteria > Pseudomonadota > Gammaproteobacteria > Pseudomonadales > Azotimanducaceae > DATJGR01. The sequence continues at coordinate 5,656 of JANLUG010000950.1, read as the reverse complement.
CAACTCATCAGCCGCCGCATGAATGCGGCAACCGGCGGCACGATGCCGGCCGACACGAGCACCCAACCGTCGCGCACCGGATAGATGTTGCGCACGCGCACCGATCCGACCATGCCATAGCCGCTGCTGCGTTCGGCGCGCGGCTGATTCACGGCGGCGTCGAGGCCACGGCCGAGCAGCGCAAGCGTCATCGAATGCTGCGCCGATATGTCGATGTGCTGGCCGCGGCCGGCTCGTAACGCAATCAATACGGCGACGGCCGCGTCGGCGCCGGCGTGCGCATGCGCTTGAGGAATGGAAATCCGCAACGGTGCCTCGCCCGCCGCGCCGGATACGAACAAGAACCCCGATGCCGCGGCAATCGTCAGATCGGTGGCCGCATACGCCGCCTTCGGTCCGCTGCGCCCGAACGGCGTGATCGAGACGTGGACGAGATGCGGATAGCGCGACGCAACATGCGCGGTCGTGAGCGCAAGACGTTCGACCGCCTCGTTCGTCAGCGATTCGATCAGCACGTCGGCGCCCGCCAGCAACGCGGCGATCGGCGCGGCATCGTCGAGATCGAGTTGCAGCAGACGCTTACCGCGCGCGTAGGCGCGCCAGTGAAAGTCCTCGCCAACAGTCACATCGTGGCGCGCGGGGGCCACGATCTGCACGACGTCGGCGCCGAGGTCGGCAAGAATCTGCCCCGCGAGCGGCCCGCTCGCATCGGTCAGGTCGAGTACACGGATGCCGGCGAGAACGCCGCTAATGTCCGACAACTTCAGTACCCACCGAGCGCCGCTGCAACCACAGCATCGCGCGCATCGTGGCATTCACCGCATCGATGTGCCGTTCCAGCGCGAACGCGTCATAGAGCGGATCTTTGTCGAGCAACACGCACTTCGTGTCGCCGCATTTGAACTCGATGCGCTTGCCGAAGTTGTTTCCCGCGCGACCGTATTCACCGAACTGTTCCGGGTCGTCGGCGAGTTTCCAGAACGCCTGCCACGTCATCGGCAGACTATCGATGCGTCGCTGCACCGCGCGCAACGTCGCGCTCGCCGTGTCGCGCAGAACTTCCTCCACGGACTGGTCGGGTGCCGCGAGCAGCGCCTCGCAATCGGTGTCCATCGCTTTGTCGAGCGCCTCTTCGTCGATGGGATACCCGTCGAATCGATCCGAGAAGCTGAAGCGCCACCAGCGCGTGAAGTAAACCGGCACGACGTGCGCCGGCGACGTCATGTTCTGGAGATAGTTGGTGATGAAGCCTAGGTCCGAATACTGATCGCTCATTTCACGGGCGCTCGACAGATCGGTTTCGAGCTGTTTGAAGTGGTCATTCAACCGCGTGTCGACGACCCACAGCAGCTTTGTCTGTTCCTGCGCCGCGCGATCGTAGTAGCCCCAACGAAAGGGTCCGCGAATCCAGCTGCCCTGCGCCTGCGCAACGTCGCTCTTGGCGATGTAACGAACCTGCAGCGGCGTCAACCGCGGCAGCGAAGAGCCTTCGAGGCAACGATTCAGCTGTTTTGCGGCGATGAACGTGAATTGCTGATGCAGATCGGGGTCGTATGCGCTGGCCTCGTCACCCAACAGCACGCAGGCCGCGAGCGCGCAGCATCGAAACAGCTGACGCCATGTCCGCATGATGCCCGGAGTGCCTCCCCATGAGTCCTTGAGATCCTGTCCGACGCAACTTTGGCGTCGGATCTTTCGTTTGAAGGGATGCTATCACGCCGTCCACTTCAGCACTCAAGCGCGCCGACCAGTCGCTCGACGGTATCGCTGTCGTCGATGCGCGCGAGCAGTTCGCTGATCGTCGTTTGTGTACCGGGCCAGCGCATTTTGCCCGCCACTTCGGCCGCCGGCGCCATCACGAAGCGGCGTTCGGTCGCGCGCGGATGCGGCAACACGAAGTGGCTGCTCATGCGCGTTTCGTTTCCGAACGCGAGCAGGTCGAGATCGAGCTCGCGCGGCGCGTTTCGTATCGGTGCCGCGGCGCGGCCGAACTCGCGCTCGAGTTGTTTCAACGCGCTTAGCAGATTCTCCGGTGTGAGCCCGGCGCGCGGCTCGAACGCGACCACCGCGTTGATGAAATCGCCCGACTCCGGCGGGCAGTCGACCGGACTGGTACGCCACAACGACGATCGGCTGAAGCTCCCATCGGCGTAATCGCGCAGTCGCTCGATGCTGGCGCGAACGATGCCGATCGAATCGCCGCGATTCGATCCGATGCCCACCAGGATCAGCATCGGCTACCTATCCGCACGACACGAGTCCGACCACGCGTCGAGAGCGCTTTTATCAAGTAGTAAACAGGCATCGCCTTTGGCACACTCCGAACCCTTTCTGATTATCGAATCGCAATCGTGGAGGACGAGGGATGAAGGCAGCAGTATTGCGCAAAGTCAACGAGCCGCTGGTGATCGAAGAGGTCAGCCACGGCAACCCCGGGCCGCGTGAAGTGCTGATACGCACCGTCGCCGCCGGCGTGTGTCACTCGGACCTGCACTTTCAGAACGGCTCGTATCCGTATCCGCTGCCGTCGGTGCTCGGGCACGAATCCGCCGGCGTCGTGGAAGCAGTCGGCTCGTCGGTCACCTACGTCAAACCCGGCGATCACGTCATCACGTGTTTGTCCGCATTCTGCGGTCATTGCGAACCGTGCCTGACAGGGCATATGTCGTTGTGTGATCGCGAAGGGCTCGATCGCGAGATGGACCAACCGCCGCGGCTGTCCGCGGGCGGTCAACCCGTCTTCCAATTCCTCAATCTGTCGTCGTTCGCCGAACGCATGCTGGTGCACGAACACGCAATCGTGAAGATCCGCCCCGACATGCCGCTCGACCGCGCCGCGCTGATCGGCTGCGGCGTCACTACCGGCGTCGGCGCAGTCATCCACACCGCGAAAGTCGAACCGGGCGCGACCGTTGCCGTCATCGGTTGCGGCGGCGTCGGTCTCTCCTGCATCAACGGTGCGGCGATTGCCGGCGCCGGTCGCATCATCGCGATCGACGCGGTGCCGAGTAAGCTCGAACTGGCGCGCAAGTTCGGCGCCACCGACGTGGTCAACGCGAAGGAAGTCGACGCGGTCGAAGCGGTCGTGAGCATGACCAGCGGCGGCGTGCACTACTCGTTCGAAGCGATCGGCTTGAAAGTCACCACCGAGCAGGCGTTCCGGATGCTGCGCAAAGGCGGCACCGCGACGATCATCGGCATGATCCCCGTCGGCACGATGATCGAACTGCACGGCGCCGAGTTCCTGATGGAGCGCAAGATCCAGGGCTCGAACATGGGTTCGAACCGCTTCCGCGTCGACATGCCCCGCTTCGTCGACTTCTACCTCAACGGCAAGCTGCACCTCGACGACATGATCTCGGGGCGCATCAAGCTGAAAGACGTCAACGACGCGATGCAGGCGCTGAAAAAAGGCGAAGTCGCGCGCAGCGTGATCATGTTCGACTGAATCGATTCCAGCTCGACACGACGAAGGCGCCTTTCGGCGCCTTCTTCTTTTTTGGACACGGCGATCCGGTGGCGATCCGTCACCGCTACCACTACCTCCCACAACCTACCTCCCACAACCGGAAATCGACCGCTGAGTCCGTCGTACCGCCAAACGGGCCATCTGCATCGACGAGCGGGATCATCGGTTCGAGGATTTGGACGTTAATGTAATGACATGGGTGGCGGAGTTTCGACGATGAACATTTCCGAATCGCTGGTGGGCCACCTGCTGACCCGCAATGGCACCAAGTACCTGATCATCAAGGCGCATGACACAACCGTCGTTGCGGCCTATCGCGACAAAGACGGCAATCTGCAGCGCGTGCTGGTGCCGCTCGCCGAGGCGCTGCAATGCATCGATGACCTCGACGAGGTCTACATGGCCGACGCCGCCGAGCCGGTCGAGCCGCAGTTCACGCTGGTCTGATGCAACGCCGGTGCCTGGCACCGGGTTTTGACTTGTTGCGCGGCTACGGCAGGACGATGTAGCCGAATTCGCCCGCACGGTAGACGCGCAGCAGCAGTTTCTCTGTTCCACCCTGCTGCTGGTCCGTGATCTCCGCGATGTTCCGCACCGGCTTCCGGTTGACCGCAACGATGATGTCCCCCGGGCGCAGCCCGCGCTCCAGCGCGGGGCTATCGTTGCTGATCTCGGTAACCAGTACGCCGGCGCCGGTCGACGGATCGTTCTCGCTACGGAAATTCTGCAGCGCCACGCCGGTCAGCCGCGGATCGATCCGCTCGCCGCTGATCTGCTCGAGATTCTCGGCCGCCAGATCGAAGCTGACGTGTTTCTGCTTGCCATCGCGCAGCACGGTGAGGTTCACGCCGTCGCCGACCATCAGCAACGCGGATTGACCGTGGAAGTCCACCACGCGTTTGATGTCGCGCTCGTTGACCTTGACGATGACATCGCCCGGCACGACGCCGGCCTTCGCCGATGCGCTCTCCTTGTCCACCTCGACAACAACGACACCTTCCACGAAGTTCACGTTGAACGCCTGCGCAAGCTCGGCGTTCAGTGCCTGCACGCGGATACCGAGCCGGCCGCGCTGCACTTCGCCGTGCTTGATCAGCTGCGCCATGATCGCCGACACCATATTGCTCGGTATCGCGAAGCCGATTCCGACATTGCCGCCGGCCGGCGCGAGGATTGCGGTATTGATACCGATGAGTTCGCCGCGCAGATTCACGAGCGCCCCACCGGAGTTACCGGGGTTGATCGACGCATCGGTCTGAATGAAGTCCTCGTACCCTTCTATACCGAGCCCGCTGCGGCCGAGTGCGCTGACGATGCCGGACGTCACCGTCTGATCCAGCCCGAACGGATTACCTATCGCCACCACGTAGTCGCCCACGCGCAATCGGCCCGAATCCGTAAACACGATCTGCGCGAGCTTGTCCGAATCGACCTTCAGCACCGCGAGGTCCACCTGCGTGTCGGTGCCGACCAGCTTTGCAGGCAGCGCGCGCCCGTCCGACAGCGTCACTGTGATTTCGTCGGCACGATCGATCACATGATTGTTGGTAACGATATAGCCCTGCCGCGCATCGACGATCACGCCGGATCCGGCCGCTTGCGTGCGGCGATAGCGATGCTGCTGTTCCGGGACGCTGAAAAAACGACGGAAAAACGGGTCGTCCATCAACGGGTTGCGGACCTGCACGGTCGTGTACGTCGCGATGTTGACGACGGCCGGCGTCACCTTGTCGAGCATCGGCGCGAGGCTCGGCAACTCACCGCCATCGGCGCCGGGGAACGACACCGCATACGCATCCGTCATAGCAAAAACTGTCAGCAACAAAGCACCGAGAAATCGCATCTACACCCGTCCTTCGATAAGTTGATTCAACTCGCAGCGCATTCGACAGCGCCAAACACGATTCGTCATCGCACCGCCTCACCTTCCGGCACTGGACCGGCCGCCACGATCAGCACGAACGCCACGCCCGAGAGTGCCGCGAAGGTCATAAATGCACCCAGGTAGCCCTGCGCGGCCGTGATCGCACCGAGCAGCACCGGACCGCTCGCAATTCCCAGCGTCGACACCGCCTGGCTGACCGAATATATCTTCGGATAGTCCATCACGCCGAACGCCTGCGCGAGCATCAGTGGCTGCAGCATCAACAGATTGCCCACCGTGAAACCGAACATCGCGGCGCCGAG
>JANLUG010000908.1:0-2753 GCA_031363335.1 Gammaproteobacteria bacterium | reverse complement strand
GCCCTGGTAGATCTTCGTGGAGAGCGGAAGGCGTCCGGTGCGCGTTTTCGCCCGGGCGTACTGCGGTGCGTCCAAGGTGTTCCTGCTCTCCCCAACAACCGGCCCGGATCATAACCGAGATCTTGGTTATCATTGCGGCTTCGCTTTTGGAGCCGACACATGGCTGCTGCGGACATCGTCATCGGCGCCGAGAACAATCAAGCCGTGCTGCAACTCGGCGCGATGAGCAACCGCCATGGTCTCGTTGCGGGCGCGACCGGCACCGGCAAAACGGTCACGCTGCAGGTGCTCGCCGAAGGATTCTCGCGCATGGGCGTGCCGGTATTCGCAGCCGATGTGAAGGGCGATCTGTCGGGCATCGCGGCGCCGGGCAAGCCGAACAAAGAAACCGATCGGCGTCTCGGGCTCATTCCGCACGAGGGCTATCAGCAACGCGCCTATCCGGTGGCATTCTGGGATGTCTATGGCGTGTCCGGCCATCCCGTGCGCACCACCGTGTCGGAGGTCGGTCCGCTGCTGCTCGCGAATCTGCTCGATCTGAACGATACGCAGAGCGGTGTGCTCTACGCAGCGTTTCGCATCGCCGACGAGCAAGGTCTGCTATTGCTCGACCTGAAGGATCTGAAGGCGCTGCTCGCGTGGATGGTGGAGCAGAGCAGCGAGTTGCGCGCGTCATACGGCAACATCACCGCCGCGTCGGTGGGTGCGATCCAGCGCGGCATCCTGGTATTGGAAGAGCAGGGCGCGGATCGTTTGTTCGGCGAGCCGGCTCTGGCGCTGTCGGATCTGATGCAGGTTGATTTTTCCGGCAACGGCGTCGTCAGCATTCTCGATGCGACACAGCTCGTGCAGAACGCGCCTCGTGTATACGCGGCATTGCTGCTGTGGTTGCTGTCCGAACTGTTCGAAGACCTACCCGAAGCGGGCGATGCCGATCGTCCGAAGCTCGTTTTGTTTTTCGACGAAGCCCACCTGTTGTTCAATGGTGCGCCGAAGCCGCTGCTCGACAAGATCGAACAGGTCGTACGGCTGATCCGCTCGAAAGGCGTCGGCGTGTATTTCGTCACGCAGAGCCCACTCGACATCCCGGAGAGCGTGCTCGGCCAATTGGGGCTCAAAGTCGAACACGCGCTGCGTGCGTTCACGCCGAAGGATCGCCAGGTCATCAAAGCGGTTGCTCAAGGATTTCGGGCGAAGCCCGGGGTGGACGTCGAACGCATCGTCACGGAACTCGAAACAGGTGAGGCACTCGTTTCCGCGCTCGATGAGAAAGGCGCGCCGCAACCGGTATCGCGGACGCTGATCGCGCCGCCCGAATCGCGCATCGGTCCCCTCGATGCGACCGAGCGCGCCGACCGCATCGCGCGGTCGCCGTTCAAGAACAAATACGGCCAGGGCGTGGATCGGGAATCTGCGTTCGAAATGCTGAAGGCACGGGCCGATCGCGCCAGTGCTACCGCCGCCGCGGAGAAATCCGAAGCGGCGGTCGCGCGGGAAGCAAAGGCCGCGCCCAAAGCGAGCGCAGGTCGTTCGCGTCAGTCGGCAGGCGAGGCGATGATGACGAGCGCCGCTCGCGCCATCGGCAGCTCGTTGGGGCGCCAGCTGATTCGAGGAATCCTCGGATCGCTGCTGAAGTGATCCCCGCAAGGCAATTCCCAGGTGGCTAGGTATTACTTCTTCTCGCGGAAGTTCGCCAAACGACGACCCGAGTTCAATCGAATCGCTTGGCGGATCGAAGCGTGGGCGATTGCGGCGTTCATCGGTGCGCTGCGTCTGCTGCCGCTCGAACGCGCAATGCGAGTCGCGCACTGGACGTTTGCAACCGTCGGTCCGCGATCAAGCAAACGCGCGCGCGTGCTGCGCAACCTGATGGTCGCGTTCCCCGATAGTTCGAAAGCGGAACGCGATCGCCTTACGAAGGACATTTTCGGCCACCTTGGCGTGGCGCTGGCCGAGATCGCGCATCTGTCGAACATCTGGAACGATCGCGAACGCCGCATCGAGTTCGTCGCTTCACCGGAGATCCAGTTCCTCAAACAATCCGGCAAGCCCGCCGTGCTCGTTACGGCACATATCGGCCCCTGGACGCTGACGAACTTCGTCGCCGGACGATACGGATTTCCGCTGACGATCGTTTATGCGCCGGAGTCGAACCCCTACGTGCACGACATGATGTTGCGTTTGCGCGGCGCGCTGCCGGTGGAACTGCTCGCCCGCGACAACAGCATGCGCGTGCTGATCGGCGAGCTGTCGCGCGGCGCCACGGTCGGACTCGGCTCCGACGTACGCCTCGATTCCGGCGAGATGATCCCGTTCTTCGGTCACGATATGCCTACTAATACCGTGCCGGCGCGACTCGCGCTGCGTTACGACTGCGAACTCGTGCCGGCGCGCGCAGAGCGGCTGCCGGGTGGCCGATATCGAATCACGCTGTATCCGCCGGTATGCCCCGACGACCCCACCGCAGCCGCGGCGGCGCAAGCGTCGAACATGACGGCGCAGTTGAACGTGTTGTTCGAGCAGTGGATTCGAGAAGCGCCCGGCGAATGGTTGTGCCTGGCCCGACGTTGGCCCAAAGACGTGGAGCGCGCTGCCGAGCTGGCGGCAGCGCAACGCACTTGAAGGCATCACGCGCGTGAACTCGCGATCGGATCGACCGCGATGGCCCGGTTGATCTTCGCCAGCGTGCTTGATCGGCACGTGAAGCGCTATGCGTGGTTGCGCGTAGTGCTGTTCCAGCTCGAGTCGTTCAT
>JANLUG010000899.1:0-2496 GCA_031363335.1 Gammaproteobacteria bacterium | reverse complement strand
CGGCGTGATCCAGCTCGCGCGTTTGCGCGCCGCTTCGAATTCGACGTCTCCGTGCAGCCGCCCGTCTGCGTCGCGGGTGATCCCGACATCGATTACGACCGCACCCGGCTTGATCCAATCGCCTTTGATGAGCCCCTGCTTCCCCGTCGCCGAAACCAGTATGTCCGCGGATCGTACGTGGCGTTCGAGATCTCGTGTGAACTGATGCGCGATAGTGACGGTGCAACCCGCAAGCAGCAATTCCAGGCCCATCGGACGGCCGACCTGATTCGACGCACCGACGATCGTTGCATCGAGACCCCGAATGGTGATCCCGGTGTGTTCGAGCAGCTGCATGATTCCCTTCGGCGTGCAGGAGCGCAGCACCGGCTGACGCAGCGCGAGCCGACCGATGTTATAGGGATGGAATCCGTCGACATCCTTCTGCGGAAGGATCCTCTCGAGGATGTCCGTGCTGTCGATCTGCGGGGGCAGGGGTAGCTGTACCAGTAGCCCGTCGATGCTGACATCGGCGTTGAGTTCGTCGATGTGCCGGACGAGTTCGGTGTGCAACGTGTCCGCCGGAAGATGTCTTACATCGGACTTGAACCCAACCTCCGCGCAGTCGCGTTGTTTCGCACGAACGTAGATCGCGGACGGCGCATCATCGCCGACAAGGATTACCGATAGTCCGGGACGCCGCAGCCCATTTGCCACGCGCGCTGCAACGGCCTCGGCAACGTCTTTGCGAGATCGTGCGGCAATCGAGTTGCCGTCGAGAATCTGGGCCGTCATGGGGTGCGGTGCGTTTCGAGGGGTATTTGCGCGAAATTCTACACTGCGCGCCGGAGGGTCGTACGCGACCGTGCGGTTTGACGCTAAAAATACCCGTGAGTATCATGCGCCCGCGCCACGTGCGGCAGGCGATCATTTAGCTGACACCTGACCGTTTCGTTTTTCTTCGTTGGTTTCGCTCGGGGTATAGCGCAGTCTGGTAGCGCGCCTGCTTTGGGAGCAGGATGTCGGGAGTTCAAATCTCTCTACCCCGACCAATCAACTCCGTTAGGGTGCGGTCACGAGCGCCCGTAGCTCAACTGGATAGAGCATCGGCCTTCTAAGCCGAGGGTTGAAGGTTCGATTCCTTCCGGGCGTACCAGAATGCAGGTCGCGGCCGATCGGTCGGACGCGTTAGACACTGGTGGACGTAGCTCAGCTGGTAGAGCTCCGGATTGTGATTCCGGCGGTCGCGGGTTCGAGCCCCGTCGTCCACCCCATCTTCGATGCGCTCATTGCGTACCAGGCACAACGAGGTAAGAACCAGACATGCAGGTCTCCATTGAAACCACGAGCGGCCTCGAACGGCGAATGACGATCGTGGTGCCGTCGGAAACATTCGAGCAGCAGATCAGCGAGCGACTCAAGGCAACCGCGCAGCGCGCTCGGCTCGCTGGATTCCGCCCCGGCAAAGTCCCGGTCAAGGAGATCCGCAGACGCTTCGGAAAGTCCGTCCGCCAGGAAGTGGCGGGTGAACTCATGCAAAGCACGTTCTTCGAAGCCATCCAGCGCGAGAGCATGGCGCCCGCAGGCTCGCCGAGCCTGGACGTGCTTCGGATGGAGCCGGGTGAGGACTTCGAATTTGCCGCGACGTTCGAAGTGTATCCGCCGGTCGATCTCGTGCCGCTGACGCGCGTCGACGTGAAGCGGCCGCGTGCGGACATCAAGGACGCCGACCTCGACAAGATGATCGAGAGCCTGCGTGATCAGCGAAAGCACTGGCATGCGGTAGAGCGCGCGGCGGCTGAGGGTGATCGCGCGACTGTCGACTTCAAGGGCAGCATCGACGACGTCTTGTTCGAGGGTGGAACGGGCGAAAACGTCGCGTTCGTTCTCGGCGCGAAGCAAATGATCGACGACTTCGATCGCGGTGTCAGCGGTGCGAAGGCCGGTGATCAAGTCAGTTTCGATGCAGCGTTTCCCGCGGACTATCGTGTCGAGACACTGGCAGGTAAGACTGCGCGCTTCGACGTCACCGTAAAGGAAGTGGCGCAGGCGCATGTACCGGAACTCGACGACGAGTTCTTCAAGACGTTTGGCATCACGGAGGGCGGATACGATGCGTTCCGTGCCGAAGTGCGCAGGAACATGGAACGTGAATTGGATGCAGCCGTCAGGAATCAGGTGAAGCGACAGGTCATGGAAGAACTCAAGCGTCTGCACGAGGTCCAGCTTCCGCAAGCGATGGTGAAGCGTGAGATCGGCGCATTGAAGCAGCAGATGGCGCAGCAGATGCAAAGCTACACGCAGGGTCGCGACACCCCGCACGACCATGACCATGACCATGACCATGACCACGATCATGACCATGACCACGCGCATGCACCGGGTCCTCGGGTGCCGGATCTCCCCGATGATCTGTTTCGTGGCGAGGCCGAGCGACGGGTCAAAGTCGGACTCGTGGTGAACGAGCTGATCACGGCGCATGGCTTGAAGGCGGACCCGGCGCGCGTGCGCCAGCGC
>JANLUG010000886.1:0-2016 GCA_031363335.1 Gammaproteobacteria bacterium | reverse complement strand
GATCGAGAACAGCGCCGACGGTGCGCCGCCGGTCCACGTCATTTCGTCGATGAACACCGTCTCCACTTCCATGCCGTTCGCGTGACGGATGCGGCCTTGGTCGGAACGGCGGCCGGTACCGTCGTCGTACGTCGTCAGCGAACCTTTGCGCAACACTTCGAACGGCGCCGCCGCTGCGCACTCCGCCTCTTCGAACACGACGTTCGTGGTCGGCGGGTTCCATACCGGCAACACCAGACGGCTGACACCGGTCGTCACACGCGGCGGCTTTTCGGCCGAGGGCCATACCACCGGCCAGTACGACGCCGAGACCGCGAGCCGCAACCGATGGCCGGCCTTGAACCGATGGCCGACCGTGTTCAGCCGTACGCGCGCTTGCGAACTTCCATCGAGCGATTGCACGCCCCAAGAAAGGAGCAACGACGCACCGTCGGCGCCGACTTCACACAGCCTCGCGACCACCTGCGCACCGGCCTGCGCATCGACATCCACCATCAACTCGGGCACGCCGAGCAACAACAGATCGGCTTCGAGCGGCGCCGTATCGAACGTCTTGCTGACGGCGTCATCCGGCCGCTGATCGCCGGCGAGATCGTGCGGCCCAAACGGACACCATTGGCCCGCCGCGGCGCCGTGGCGCGGGTCATCCGACAGCGAGACCGCCATCGCGGCGCCTGGGATCCCCTGCAACGCAGAGCCGACCAGATACAGATTGCGCGCCTCGAATTCGGCTGCGGCCAACGCGCTTCCGAACCACTCACCCGGCCACGAAGCCGGCCGCGGCGTGGTGTACTGCTGCATCCACACGCGCAGCTTCGGCGTGTCGAGCACGCCGCGTTCACGACCGTTCAACCAGTGATCCCACCAGCGCACGCATTCCTGCAGGAATCCGATGCTCGGGCCAGGGCGGCCGGCGTTCGGATATTGATGCGCCCACGGCCCGATGATGCCGCGACACGGTACGTCGAGCCCGTTCAGCACGCGGATGATCGCGTTCGTATAGCCATCGGCCCAACCGCCTGCCATCAATACGGGGCAGCGGATCGCCGCGTAGTTTTCGCGGATCGAGCCGTGCTTCCAGTAATCGTCGCGTTGCGAATGCTCCATCCAACGATCGATGAACGCAGGCGATGCATCGAGGCGCTGCTGCCACAGCTCGCGCCAACGTTCGCCGACCACCTGCGGGTCCGGCGGCTTCGCGTTGAAGCCGAGCAGCGTCATCGCCCAGCCGAGCATCTCGCGCGCCAGCACGGCGCCGCCTTGATAGTGCACGTCGTCGTTGTAACGATCGTCGGTCGAACAGACGCTGATCACGGCACCGAGTGCCGGCGGCGCGAGTGCGGCAACCTGCAAACCGTTGAAGCCGCCCCACGAGATGCCGATCATGCCGACGCGACCGTTGCACCACGGTTGCGCTGCCAGCCAACCGATCAACTCGACCGCGTCGTTCAGCTCGGCCCCACTGTACTCGTCGTCCAATAAGCCATCCGAGTCGCCGCTGCCGCGCATGTCGATGCGAATCGATGCAAAACCGTGCCCCGCAAAATAACGGTGCCGCGTCGGATCGTCGATCGCGGTGCCGTCGCTTTTCCGATAGGGCAGGTACTCGAGAATTGCGGGTACCGGCGCGCGCTCGGCATCGTCGGGTAACCACATGCGCGCGGCAATTCGGGTGCCGTCGCGCAAACCGATCTCGAAGTGCGGGATCTCGCGCACCGCGCGCGGAAACTCGCTGACGATCTTCATGGTCAGCGGGTTCCGACCAACGTCACGACCACGTGCACGCTCTTGCCGATCCATTTGGTGTCGGCCCAGTCACCAAGACCCAACTGAAACGCAAAGCGATCGAGGTCGGCCTCGCCGCGCAACTCGACGTGTCCACCGGCGTCGGTCAGCGTGAAGTGGAACGTCACCGGCACCTTCACGGACCGTATGCCGAGTTCGCCTTGGGCATCGTAGCCCTCCTTCGTCTTCACGAATTCCTTCGCCGTGAACTGCGCGCGCGGAAATTGCTCC
>JANLUG010000813.1:0-1956 GCA_031363335.1 Gammaproteobacteria bacterium | reverse complement strand
GACTCGCGCGCGCCTACGCGAAGCTCGGCGTAGTAGCCGACGACTTCGTCACCATCGCACTGCCGAACAGCATCGCGTTCTTCGACGCGTGCTTCGCGACGTGGAAGCTCGGTGCCACACCGCAGCCGGTGTCGGCGAAGCTGCCGAAGTTCGAGTTGGATCAGATCATCGAAGTGGGTAACCCGAAACTCGTCGTTGGCGCAGACGCCGACGCGCATCCCGGCGTGACGACGCTGCCGGTCGGCTTCGAAGCGGATGCCACGCTGTCTTCCGACGCACTTCCCGAACGCACCGCAACGTCGTGGAAGGCGATGACCTCCGGCGGCAGCACCGGTCGGCCGAAGCTGATCGTGACCAAGCAGCCGGCAACGCGCGACCCCGAAGATCCGTTCCTGAATTTTCCGATGCGCGGCAGCGCGTTGATCCCGGGTCCGCTGTATCACAACGGTCCGTTCATGTGGGCAACGGGCGGACTGTTCAAAGGCAACACCGTCAGCATTACGACGCGCTTCGATGCGGAGCAGACGCTGCAATTGATCGAAGCGCAGCGCGTGGACACGATCTACATGGTGCCGACGATGATGCAACGCGTCTGGAATCTACCGGAGGAAGTCCGCCGCAAGTACGACGTCTCATCGCTGCGAACGCTCTGGCATCTCGCTGCGCCGTGTCCGGCGTGGCTGAAGGAAGCGTACATCGACTGGCTCGGCGCCGACGTGATCTGGGAGCTGTACGGCGGCACTGAGGGGCAGGGCGGCACCGTTATCACGGGTCCGGAGTGGCTTGCACATCGCGGATCGGTCGGCAAACCGAACGAGACGTGTGAAATGAAAATCGTCGACGAGCGGGGCGACACGTTACCGCCTGCAGAAATCGGCGAAGTGTTCATGCGGCCGAAGGCGGGACCCGGCACGACCTACCGTTATATCGGTGCGGAAGCGAAGTCGATGGATGGCGGTTGGGAGAGCCTCGGCGACATGGGCTCGATGGATGCTGACGGCTATCTGTATCTCTCCGACCGGCAGACAGACATGATTCTGTCGGGCGGCGCGAACATTTATCCGGCGGAAGTGGAAGCCGCGATCGACGCGTTCCCCGGTGTACGTTCGTCCGCGGTGATCGGGTTGCCGCATCTGGATCTCGGCAACTATGTGCACGCGATCGTTGACGCTCCCGCGGGAGCGGTGCAGAAGGATGCGTTGCTCGCACATCTGGCGGATCGGTTGGTGAAATACAAGCTGCCGCGAACGGTGGAGTTCGTGACCGAGCCGTTGCGCGATGACGCGGGTAAGGTGCGGCGGAAGTCGTTGCGCGCGGAGCGGATGGCGAAGAGTTAGACGACGTGCGAAGGCGGTGCTTCAATGTTGCGATACGGATGGGCGGATAGACGACATGTTGTCGTCTTTGCTACGACGATTTGCGGTGATGTGTTGCGAGTGGCGGGGTTCGGTAGGTCGGGAGAGCGTTTCATGTCCTGGTCAATACTTAAGGATGTCGTCTTTCGTTACGACGTTCTGTCGTCCAATCGTTGTTAGGCGGCACTTGTAGCGAATTCCGGTGCCATAATTGGGATTGATCGCAAATGACCAAACTCCACAACGATGAACAGCAGGCGTTCCAAGAGGGCTTTCATGATCTCCCAAGTTCAAGCAGACGTCAGAGCATGTCTGTATTGGAACTGGCTGAGCTTCTTTCTACCCGAAGCGAGGGAACGCCAGCCTACATCGTCATCGCGCATGAACTGAATATGAAAATTGCAAAGGTGCAGGCGAGGGCAACTCTGCAGTCATCGTGGATTGGTGTAGGAGGGGTGATTGCTGCGGTTCTTATCGCGTTCGCTCTCGGTTACATCGCGCCACACCGTCCCCCTCTAGATGTGCAAGACCGAGGCGATGCTTCAAAGGAGGCTCAACAATCTATCCAGCCTTTCGTGATTGAAGAGTCGAGCAAGCCGGC
>JANLUG010000785.1:0-4881 GCA_031363335.1 Gammaproteobacteria bacterium | reverse complement strand
AACTCGCGGCCGAGCACCGCGCCATCAATCTGTCGCAGGGTTTTCCGGACTTCGATGGTCCGCCGGCATTGCTCGACCGCGCCGCGCATCATCTGACGCACGGCCACAACCAATACGCGCCGATGCCGGGCGTCGCGGCATTGCGCGAGCAGATCGCCCGGAAAGTTGCCGATCTCTATGGTTGCCGGGCGGACATGGACGCGGAAGTGACCGTCACGGCCGGCGCAACGGAAGCGATCTTCTGTGCGATCACCGCGGTGGTGCGGCCGGGTGACGAAGTGATCGTTTTCGATCCGGCATACGACTGTTACGAACCGGCGGTAACGCTTTCAGGCGGCATAACGCGGCGCGTACCGCTCACGGCGCCGTCGTTCCTGCCCGACTGGGATCGCGTACGCGACGCGGTCACGCCACGCACACGGCTGATCATCGTCAATACACCGCACAATCCAACGGGTGCGATCTGGCGCGAATCGGACATGCGGGCGCTGGCCGAACTGGCGCACGACCACGCTTTCTATGTTGTTGCCGACGAGGTTTACGAGCACATCGTATTCGACGGCGCTCGCCACGAAAGCGTGCTCAGATATCCCGACCTCTATGCGCGCAGCTTCGTCGTTTCGTCGTTCGGCAAGACGTACCACCTGACCGGATGGAAGACGGGCTACTGCGTCGCGCCGCGCGTGCTGACCGTCGAGCTGAGGCGCATCCATCAGTACGTGAACTTCGTTGCGAATACGCCCATTCAACACGCGCTTGCCGATTACATGGCGATCGCGCCCGAGCATGCTTCGGCGCTCGGCGCGTTCTATCAGCGCAAGCGCGATTTATTCGTAGGACTGCTCGAAGGTTCGCGGTTCGGCATTGCGCCGAGCGGCGGAACGTATTTTCAGTTGCTCGACTACGGCCACGTATCGAACGAGATCGACGTCGAACTCGCGCGGCGCCTGACGATCGAAAAGGGGATCGCATCGATTCCGGTTTCGGTGTTCTACGAACACGCGCCCGAACTGCGCTTGCTGCGGTTCTGCTTCGCGAAGGACGACGCGACGCTGGCGCGCGCAGCGGAGATCCTGTGCAAGCTTTGAGAGACACCCAATCGAATAGCGGAACCCTCGAATGCTCAGACTAGTGATCCTGATCGTCGGTGCGAGTTGGATGACCGGTTGCGGCGGCGGGCAGTCCACCGGCGATCCTACGAAGCCGTTGGCGCCGGGAGAGCAGACCTATCAACGCTTCTGCATCTCGTGCCATTCCTCCGGTGTCAGCGGTGCGCCCGCAGTCGGTAATGCGCAAGCGTGGGCGCCCCGAGTGGCGCAGGGCGACGAGACGATGTTGAAGCACACGATCGAGGGACTCCCATCGGCCGGCATGCCGCCAAAGGGAATGTGTGTGGCCTGCACCGATCAGGAACTGCTGGACGCGATCCACTACATGACCAGCCGAAGTCGGTGATGTCGGCGACTTCGCCAACTGTTCGTCGCAACGGCCAGGCTTCCGGCCCACGTCGGCCCTGGAGACCGCGAGTTCAGGCGTGTGCGGGGCTGGAACGATTCGTGCTTCGTCCCTACGGAATGTGAACCACAGGATCGAGAGACGACGCATATGAGTCGATATTTGCCGGGAGATATCGTGTCACGCCGCAAGGGGTTCGTGATGCACAGGGGCATCGCGCTGGGTGACGGACGCGTGCTGCACAACACACCGTTCAAAGGCGAGCACATCAGCAGCGAGGAAGAGTTCAGCGCGGGTCAGCGTTTGTACGTGACGCGGATGGAACGCGCGGCTCGCCAACGCGCGCTGTTGCATGCGGAAACGGATGCGGGTGGCCGCCGTTACAGCT
This sequence comes from Gammaproteobacteria bacterium, assembly GCA_031363335.1. Taxonomy (GTDB): domain Bacteria; phylum Pseudomonadota; class Gammaproteobacteria; order Pseudomonadales; family Azotimanducaceae; genus DATJGR01. The sequence continues at coordinate 3,038 of JANLUG010000785.1, read as the reverse complement.
TGTTGGGTAACAATTGCGAACACACGGTTTCGCGAGCGATCGGCGCCGAACCCGAGAGTCCGCAATTGCGGGAGTGGGTCGTTGGCCTCGTTGCGGGTGCCGCGTTACTGGCGCTGACGCGAAGCCCGACGGCGGCCGCGGCCGGATTCGCCGCGGTGCGGGGCTGGATGTCGGGCAACCGCTAGCCGGAATTCGCTTGGCAGCGGCGCGCTGATCGTAATGCCGTCGACGACGATGCAATGGCAGTGCAACGCGAGGCGTGGCCACTGTTGTTCGGGAGCATCGGGCTTGCCGTAAAGATGATCGCCGAGGATTGGATGGCCGATCCACGCGAGGTGCACGCGCAATTGATGGGTGCGTCCGGTCAGCGGTTGCACGGCGAGAAGGGTGTGACGGCCATCGCCACCCATTCTGCGCAGTCGCGAAATGCTTTCGTATCCCGCCGCTTGTCGTCCGCTCAAGTGCCAGCGCGAACCGTGTCGGGTGATGCGGTCGCGCGGCGCCGCGATGCGATAGCGGCTCTTGCGGCCCTTCGCCAGCGGCAGGTCGATGGTGCCGCTGAATCCGTCGAGGCGCACATCACCCAGCACGCGCGCCACGTAGAACTTGCGGACCTCACGATCGGCAAATGCCTTCGTCAGCTGTGCCTGCCGCTCACGCGTAAGCGCAACCAGCAGCACGCCGCTGGTGCCCTTGTCGATGCGATGCACCGATAGTGGTTCGCTGCCTTCAAGCGCCAACTCTTCGCGCAACGTATCCCACAGGCACGCTGCGCCGCCGCGATCGGCGAGCAGCGAGATGCCACTCGGCTTGTTGATCGCGAGCAGATCGGGCGTGCGGTATAGGACGTCGAGCATCGCGCGAGCGTCAGCGTCCGAACGATTCTGTGAAGCGGATGTTGCGGCGTTCGAGGCCGATCTGAACGACGTCGAGCGCGCCGTTGCGGATCATCCATTCCAGTCGATGATCGCGGTACTCACGCTTGAACAGTCCCGCCTGCAGCGCTTGCCGAACCGCAGCCATGCCGGCGCTCGCGCCTTGCATCGCCATCGTGGCCGCCTCGGCCGACACCTGGCGCACACTGTCCCTCGCGTTCGCGCGCGACAACCAATCGGCGAGTGCGGAGCCTGCCTTCGGCGCGTGACCGAACGAACTCGCGCCGTTCAGGAACGGCACGACGCACAGGTCGCCCCATCCGAACGCATCGCCGTTGAACCAGCGCCGGCTGCCCAGCTGCTGTTCGAGCCACTTGTGCCAACGACTGACCTCTGCCGCGCCGGCCGCTTCGAGGCGGGTTGCTTCGGCGCCTTCGGCGCGACCGAAGTTGCGGATCTCCGACAGCGCCCACGTGATGGCTTCGAAGTGCGTGTCCATTACGTCTTCGAGCATGCGGACGCGCGCGCGATCGATCGGTGTCGCGGGCAGCAACGCCGGTTTCGGCCACTTGTCTTCGATGTATTCGAGGATGACGGTGGAATCGAAGATCGCCGCATCGCCGTCGATCAGCGCCGGCACTTCGCCGCGCGGATTCGCTGCCGCAAATGTGTCATCCACCTGACCGCTGCCGATCGCGTTCGGCAACATGCCCTGGAATTCGACGCCTTTTTCGATCAGGGCAATCTTCACTTTCTGTCCGTACGGGGACAGCGGATGGTCATAGAGGCGCAATGCCATAGGAATTCTCCGGTGCGGCTCGTCGCGAGCTCGTCGCGAAATGGGGCGGCCATTCTTTCAGAAGCGGCGCGGCGCGTCACCGAAGTTGTGCCGGGTGGCGCCATCCACCAAACTCGCGCGGTCATTCATTCATTCATCAGCCAAGCGTTCATCAACCAAGCGGAGATATGTCATGCGTGCTGCGGTAATGCGCGACCTGAAAATCGTTGCGGACAACGTGCCCGACCCGGTGCCCGGTGTCGGCGAAGTGCTCGTCAAGACGCTTGCATGCGGCATCTGCGGTTCGGATCTGCATGCGTTGAAACACGCGAAGCAATTTGTCGACAGCGCGCCCGGCGGCATGGGCATGGATATCGGCCGCGACGTCGTCATGGGTCACGAGTTCTGCGCGGAGATTCTCGACTACGGTCCGCAGACCGTGCGAACCCATCCCGTCGGCACGCGCGTGTGTTCCTTCCCAATGCTGTTGCGCAACGGCGCGCCGGTCACTGTCGGCTACTCGAACGATGTCCCGGGCGGCTACGCCGAACGTATGGTGTTGATGGAAGGCCTGCTGCTGCCGGTACCCAATGGACTCCCGACCGATCACGCCGCGTTGACCGAACCGATGGCAGTCGGCTGGCACGCGGTCGAGATGGCGCGCCTCACATCCGACGACGTGCCGCTGGTGATCGGCTGCGGGCCTATCGGCCTGGCGGTGATCAGTGCGCTGAAGACGCGCGGCGTGCGCCCGATCATTGCCGCCGACTATTCGCCGATGCGCCGCAAGCTCGCCGAACAACTCGGCGCCGACATTGTGCTGGACCCGGCGAAGACATCGCCTTATACGAACTGGCGCCAAGTCGCGGAAGTCACGCGCAGCGGCGAACGCGCGCCGGTGAATCTGCTGACCGGCACACCGGAACTTCGCCCCGGCGTCTTTTTCGAATGCGTCGGTGTGCCGGGCGTCATCGATCAGATGCTGGTCGGCGCGGCGCGCGGCTGTCGTTTCGTCATCGTCGGCGTGTGCATGGAGCCCGACCAGATACGGCCACTGCTGGGCATCACGAACGAGATCAACATGCAGTTCGTGCTCGGCTACACCGTCGAAGAGTTCGCGCGCACGCTGTCGCTGATCGCGGAAGGCAAGCTCATCGCCGATCCGTTGATCACCGGTAAGGTCGGCGTCGGCGGCGTGGCCGGTGCGTTCCGCGACCTCGGCAGCCCCGAGACACACGCGAAGATCATCGTGGAGCCCTGGCGCGACTGATGAATCTCCGCGATCTGCGTTATCTGGTCGCGTTGGCCGAGCATCTGCATTTCGGCCGCGCGGCGGAAGCGTGTTTCGTCAGCCAGCCGACGCTGTCTACGCAGATCAGGAAGCT